>JAZOWH010000153.1:0-16572 GCA_045659165.1 Candidatus Fimenecus sp.
TACTGCATATTCAAATGGATTTGCAATTGCAGGGTCCTGTTCAGCTTCAACGAGAACATATCCTTCGTAGCCTGTTTCTTCAAGAACATCGAATACAGGTTTGAAATCGATTACGCCGTCACCAGGAACTGTGAAAGCACCTGCACGAACACCCTGTAAGAAGCTCATTTTTTCTGCCTTAACCTTTGCAACAACATCAGGACGGATATCCTTGAGATGTACGTGACGGATTCTCTTTGCATATTTCTTGAGAACTGCCATGTAATCTTCACCACAGTATGCAAGGTGGCCTGTGTCGAAAAGAAGACCGAAAAGTTCAGGGTCTGTATTTTCCATCATTCTGTCAATTTCAGCAGCTGTCTGAACAACTGTACCCATGTGATGATGGAAGCAAAGTGCAATACCCATATCTTTTGCAACTTTACCAAGCTTGTTGATGCCTGTGCAAAGCATATCCCATTCTTCATCGTTCATAACATATTTGTCATCAAAGATTGAAAGGTCTGTACCCTGAATTGAGTGACCCTGCTCAGAGATACCAACAACCTTTGCACCCATTTCCTTAAGGAATGTGATGTGCTCGATGAAGTCCTTTTCAACTTCTTCATAAGGTTTTGTAATAAGGAAGCTTGAGAACCAAGCGTTACAAATCTGCATACCACGAAGTTCAAGTGCCTTTTTGAGCACCTTTGTATCTCTTGGGTACTTGTTACCAACTTCACAGACTGTGAAACCTGCAAGTGCCATTTCAGAAATGCACTGTTCAAATGTGTTTTCTGCACCAAGGTCAGGCATATCGTCATTTGTCCAAGCGATAGGTGCAATACCAAGTTTTACTTTGTTTTTATCAAGCATATCAATATCTCCTTGCTTTGTTTTTATTTTCTTCCTTATTCTGGAAGGCATTATTTACTTTTTCATTATTTGAAACAGATGGAACACCTGTATGCCACCAAGCACCATAACCGTCAGTCATTGACTTTGGAAGTACTTTAATATCAATAAGTGTTGAAACTGTCTGTTTCTGTGAATCAATAAGAGCGAATTCAAGTTCTTCCATTGTTTTTGCTGTGTATGTCTTACAACCATAAGCTGCAGCAGCCATAGCAAAGTCAATAGGAATCAAGTCACCTAAAAGGTCACCCTTGTCATCTCTGTAACGGAATTCTGTTGCGAGATTTCCGATACCATTTGACATTTCAAGGTTGTTGATACAACCGAAACCGCTGTTATCGAAAAGAAGAACATTAATCTTCTGTCTTTCCTGAATTGCAGTAACAAGTTCAGAATGAAGCATAAGGTAACTACCGTCACCACACATAGCATATGATTCACATTCAGGATGAGCCATCTTGCTACCTAATGCACCTGCGATTTCATAACCCATACATGAATAACCATATTCCATATTGTATGAATAACGACTATCTGATGTCCACATTCTCTGAAGGCATCCTGGAAGTGAGCCTGCTGCACCTGTACAAAGAGCATCTGCAGGAATGAGTTTTCTAATCATAGCAAGCGCTGCTGTCTGAGTAATCACACCACCGATTTTCTCAACAAATTCAGGAATTGTCTTTTCATCACGAGCTTCAATAAGAGGCTTGAAGTTTTCGTCGTATTTATAGTTTGCAAGGAATTCCATTTCCTTGTCCCAATCTGCTTTTGCATCTGCAATTTCAGTTGTGTATGCTGACTTGTAACCAACTTTGCGAAGTTCACCACCGAGAGCAAGAATACCAAGTTTAGCATCAGCCACCATTTTAACAGCATCAAGCTTGTATGCATCAAAACGAGATGTGTTGATTGTAACCATCTTAACATCATCTTTGAAAAGTGACTTTGAAGCAGTTGTAAAGTCAGAGAAACGAGTACCGATACCGATAACAACATCTGCATCCTTTGCCATTACGTTACCTGCTGAGTTACCTGTAACACCAAGACCACCAAGGTTATATTTGTCAGATGAAAGACAAGCAGTTTTACCACTCTGTGTTTCTGCGAAAGGAATATTGAATTCTGCACAGAATTTTTCAAGTGCTTCACCTGCTTCTGAATAACGAACACCGCCGCCACAGATTACAAGTGGTTTTTTCGCATTCTTAACTGCATTTACAACGTCTTCAAGTTCTTCACAAGCCACAGGCATACGAACAATTTTATGTACCCTTTTTGCAAAGAATGAATCTGGGTAATCATAACTTTCACCCTCAACATCCTGACAAAGACAAATCGCAACTGCACCAGCATTTGCAGTATCTGTAAGTGCTCTCATTGCATTTATCATTGCAGACATTAACTGTTCAGGACGAGTGATTCTGTCCCAATATCTTGTAACTGCTTTATAAGCATCGTTTGTTGTTGTAGCAAGTGAATTTTCCTGTTCAAACTGCTGAAGAACAGGGTCAGGCTGACGAGTTGAGAATGTGTCAGCAGGGAATAAAAGAAGTGGTACATTGTTAACTGTTGCAGTAGCTGCTGCAGTAATCATATTAGCAGCACCAGGACCGATTGAAGATGCACAAGCGATAATTTTTCTTCTGTTGTTCATCTTTGCAAAAGCTGTTGCAACATGAGCCATACCTTGCTCATTTTTACCCTGATACACTCTGAGTCCACCCTTGTCAGAATCAAGTGCTTCACCAAGACCTAAAACAATGCCGTGACCGAAAACTGTAAAAATTCCGTCAACGAATTTTGTTTCAACGCCGTCAAAAGACACATACTGATTGTCAAGGAACTTAACAAGTGCCTGAGCCATTGTCATTTTTGCCATAATATCATCTCCTGTTAAAAAGGTAGTTTATTTATACATCTAACAACCACTTATGTTTAGGGTCGTCAATTCGTGTTTTAATCCATGGGTCATTTTCTAAATGTCTAATCATCCAAACATAGCACATTGAGTAACCAGGTGCAGCCACCTGCTGATGTGTTTTCATTGGTGTGATGCAAAGAACACCCTGGTCCTCAACCTTATAGCAGTCATCACCATTGAAACCTACACCAAAACCTTGTGGTTTATCAAAATCATAGTAATAAACTTCAGGCTGTGGAGGGTAGAGTGGTGGATAACATGACCAACAACCAGGCTTGTGAATTACTTCACCAAGTACCATATTTGCATATGGTGCATTTTCGTAGTCAAAAAGTGTAAGAACCTGTCTGTGAGCAGTACCATTCCACTGGTCTTTACCAAATTCCTGAAGAATTACGTTTTCTGGGCTGTACCAATAGAAACCGAAGTCGTTTTCGTTGTCTGTCTGCTGAATAAGAATTCGGGACTCTGCATTTGCAGTTACTGTAACTTCATTGTTTCTTGAGAAATGAACACAGTATGGTCTGTCAATAAACTGATTTTCTCTTTTTGCATTTTCTGTTTTGCCATCAAAGGAATAAGTAACATCACCTGAAAGTAAGAGAATAGCAGTTTCGTTGTTTTCGTCACAAACTGTAACACTTTCTCCAGCTTTAAGAAGCTTTGTTTTTATATCCATGAGCATATCGGCATTTTTACCATTCATCTCACAAAGGATTTTTTCGTTGTTTGAATTAAAATTTGGATTTTCGTACATAAAATCACCTTTTGTTTAATTTCGTTGTTTGTCGTCGGTTAATGAACCACTTGCGTGAATTGAAATTGGGTCACCTAAATATGTTGGTTCAGGCTGAATTATACAATAGAAGAAATCTTTCGTTCTTGCCAAGGCTTCGCGAACATCATTATAGATAGGATAACGAAGTCTGTCTGCTGCAAAGCCATAAGCATCAATGCCTAATTTTCTCGCATTGTACACAGCACGATACAAGTGGTATTTCTGTGTTACAATCACCATTTTTTCAACTTGAAATATATCACGAGCGCGATACATTGATTCGTACGTTGAGAAACCTGCGTGGTCCATGAAAATGTTATCAGCAGGAACTCCATTCTGGATTGCAACATCTTTCATTTTGTTGACTTCGTCGTATTCCTCACGACCGTGGTCACCACTCATAAGAATTTTATCAGTGCAACCTGTTTCATAAGCTACCAGCCCAAAATCAAGTCTTTCCTGAAGCATTGGTGACGGCTCACCATCCCAAAGACCTGCGCCAAGTACCATTACACAATCAAAACTGTCGTTTTTCAAATCATCAACAGTTAAAATATAATCATTGACATAAGAAATCATATAGGCATTTATACCGACAACGGCTACCCCACCTACAAAACAAGCACAGAGCACCGCAATAATCAACCCTTTAACTGCTTTGTTTTTCAATAATTTCTTAATCATTTTAGTCACCAAATATTAGCCACGAGCTATCATTTCACCATATTCTTCTTTTTCTTTTTTGATAAATTCTTTAACTGCATCAACTGATGGCATATCCTGTGAGCAAGCATGAGATGCAACAAGCATTGCAGCTGAAGCTGAACCGAATTCAAGAGCATCAATGATTTCCCAACCTTCAAACACACCATAAAGGAATGCAGATGCGTATCCGTCACCACCACCGAATGATTTGAGAAGTTTTACAGGGAATGGCTTGATTGAATAGCTTTCACCGTCATTTGTGTATGCTGTTGAGCCTTCTTTACCATGCTTGATAATTACGATTTTTGCATTCTGTGAGTGCCAGTATGCTGCTGACTCTTTATCTGTCATACCTGGTTTAATGAATTTTTCTGTAAGGTCATATTCTTCACGTGAGCCAAGAATAATATCTGCTTCACGAGCAACTGATGAATAGTAAATTGCAATTTCATCGCTGTTTTTCCAATTATATGCACGATAGTCAATATCGAAAATAATTGGCACACCATTTTTCTTTGCAAGTGCAACTGCCTTGAGTGCTGCTTCTCTTGATGGGCTTTCAGCAAGTGCAGTACCTGAAATCAAGATTGCTTTTGCTCTGTTGATATAATCTTCGTCAATGTCAGCAACATCAAGCTTAAGGTCAGCTGCTTCATTACGATACATAACGATTGAGCTTTCTGTTTCTGACTTGATTTCTGTAAATGTAAGACCGATTTTTTCACCATTCTGGCAACGAGTGATATGAGAAGTGTCAATTCCTTCATTATCAAAATAGTCAGTTACAAATGTACCAAGCTGGTCATCAGAAACTCTTGCGAAGAAACCACATTTTTTGCCGAGTCTTGCAAGACCTACTGCAATATTTGCAGGTGAGCCACCAAGATATCTTTTAAATGTTGTGCTTTCATTAAGTGGACAGTAGTAGTCAACAGGGTTAAGGTCAACTGCTACACGACCTAAAAGGATTAAGTCAAATTCTTTATTGTTATCAAATTCAATGTATTTCATAATATTTCTCCTTTATTCCATAAAGCTGAAAACTTTAATATGTCTTTTAACATTTTCATATACACCGATAACCTCTGCATTGCTGAGTTCAAAATAATTTGCCTTTTCACGAGGTTTACAGTATTCAAGAGCATACTTTGCAAGATTATCAAAACTTGCAGTTGCGATATTGATTTTTCTGACACCAAGCATAATTGATTGTTGGAACATTTCGTCTGTTATACCTGTACCACCATGAAGTACAAGTGGTGTATCAACAATCTTATTGATATCATCAAGAACATCATAACGAAGACTTGGCAAAGCAGGATAATTACCGTGCGCATTACCGATTGCTACAGCCAATGCATCAACACCTGTTTCGTCGCAAAAAAGTTTTGCATCATCAGGATTTGTACACTGGATTTCGTGTGCAGCACCATCGCCCTCATTACCACCGACAACACCAAGCTCGGCCTCAACCGTTGCACCATATTTGTCAGCCATCTGACGAACTTGTTTTACTGCACGGATATTTTCTTCCAATGGAAGTGTTGAACCGTCAAACATTACGGAAGTAAAGCCGAGTTCAAGAGCCTTCTGTATAGTTTCAATTTTAAGGCCGTGGTCAAGATGCACTGCAATATCCACTTTAGAATTTTTTGCAGCAGAAATCATCATAGGCCCCATAAGTTCAAGTGGTGAATTCTTGAGTCTGCATTCTGCAATCTGAAGAATTATAGGCATATTGAGTTCTTCCGCAGCAGCAACTGCACCCATAACCATCTCCATATTACCAACGCTGAATGCACCAACGGCAATATTGTTTTTTTCTGCATTTTCAAGTAATTGTTTCATTGGAACTAAAGCCATAAAAGCACACTCCAATCCATTTTGTTGTAATCAATTTATTTTACCACTTTACATGCATAAAATCAATGTTTTATAGGTAAAAAATAGTAGCATTTTTCTGTGTATTTTCACATAAAAAAGTCCGTCAGCCACAATAGCCAACGGACTTTTGATTATTTTACGATTATTTAACCCATCTGAGTTTCCACATAACGAATGCGCCGATAACAGCTGCTGCGATACCTGGGAAGAGCAATGTGCTTGCACCCATACCAGGTGAGAAAATTAATATCACAATCATTACGAGAATTGGGAAAATTGAAATCTTCCAATGCTTTGAGAAATAACCTGCTGCAAGCGCACCGAAAAGTGCAGGAAGCACCTGTGCAAAAGCAGGCTTTAAGAGTTCATTTTCTGTAAAATCAGCAAGGAATGGTCTGAATACAAGAACACCGATTGCCATAACTGCTGTTGTTACAATAGAAGATGTTGCGATAGAAATTGTTGAAATTACTTCGCCTTCTTCACTGTTTGCCTTAACCTTTGCACCTTCCATAGCGTTGATTGCACAAGGAAGTTTAAGGTTTGTGATATTACCTGTAACGAAAGAAAGGTATGTACCACCGCCACCAAGCATTGGTGTATAAAGGAAAACTTCAAGAACAGAAGTTGTCCAGTAAATTGGCATAAGTTTTAACAAACCACTCATAACACCATTAAATGATGGCCACACATTAAGTTCGATACAAATTGCGAGTGGGAACATCAAAAGCACACAAAGTGCTGTAACTGTTGAAATTCTACCCCAGCTATGGACACGGTCAATGTATGGTCTTTCTGCTTTGTTTGTCATTTTCATACTTAACCCCTCCATTCAAAGTTTGCAAGTTCAACTGGAAGAACATTGTATGCAACGATTGCAACAACCATCGCAACAATCATACCGATAGGCATAACAAATGGTTCTAACCATGTGAGTTTAAGTTTCTTTGCAAGAATTTCAAATCCTAAAGATACAACGATAGCAGTAACAAGTGTAATAACAGAAACAACACCCGCACCGTCACCAAATATTTCTGGTTTACCGCCACCTGCAATAGCTCTTGCTACGAATGCACCGATAAGACCGATGAAAACTGCAGGAGAAACAAGGTCCATAAATCCTGAAATATCATTCTTCTTTTTAGCTTTTCCTTCACCCTGTTCAGCTGCTTTTTCTTTTTTACCTGCAGCCACAAACTTTTTATGTAATGGCTTTGCAAGGAATGGCAAGAGAACGAGTGAGAAACAAATACCAAGAGTCATAACCCAAGCAATACCTGCAAAAACAGTTGGGTCAGTTACAGCAGCAGTCATACCACCTTCGTGACCGAATGCTTCCATAGCAGCCTCTGCAGCAGTTGATTCATACATAAGGTTACCAATAACTGAAAGACGCACCCAAGGAATAACCAATCCAAGAGCAGGCGCAAGCGCAATAACTGTAGCCAATACAGACAAAGCTGATGGTATTGTAAACAATGCACTTGATGTAACTGCATCTCTCAATTTTTTCTTATCAATTCCCAAAGCCTTACCCTGTTTCCATGCTTTCACAAGGAAGAATATAGACTGGCCGAGAACGAACAAGATTACAGCAGCAGCAATCAAATATAACGATGTGCTGTTCTTGAAGTCAACATTATTAGTTGGCATTTCATTCATCTCCTAAAAACAATATAGATATATTAAATCATTTTTTAACTTTAAAATCAACAATAATTTTACTTTATTGTTCCTTTGCTTCGATTCCACTCAGCAAGTCCATAATACTGAGATAAAAATTCTGCGTTTCATCTTTATCTGCCAAAAGACCGATTGCAGTACCATGGTCACCTGCACGTACAGGCATAACATGCCATACACCTGGCTCATAATCCATACCGTCAGTATATTGAACACTTGGTTCATCAGGTGGAGAACAAGCAGCAATAACATCAACAAGTCCATCGTTACCGCCACTATGGTCTATACCTTTCTGTCTTGAATTGTGAAGCAAAAGGAATGATGTAAGATGCATTAAAGGAAGGTCAGTTTTTCTTGCCATTTCCTTTTTCTTGTTTTCATCATATTCCACTGCATTGAATGGGAAAGAGAAATAATAAATACTTGGTACAATTTCAACCATATCATTAAGTTTTGTAATTCCTTTTGGTGAAAGTCCAAAAACAATATTATCATCAGTTTCCTTATACTGTTTTCTCACAAGTTTTCGTGCATGATGGCCTGATTCCGTATCTTTTTGTCCCGGTGTATTTGTAAGACCAAAATGCTCAAGGTGGAAATCTACTGCATTTCCATTCAATGGTGAACGACCCATAGCACAAGTATAAAATACAGCGCCTGCTCTTATAGGTCGCAACAATTTGTGTTTTTCAGCAACCTCATATGTATCAATAACACCCAAAGGCGAACAGATTGCACTAAGGCTATACATCAAATCAGCGTGACCACCTTTGAAAAGTTCAGATGTTTCATCACCTGTTACAGCCACTTCTCTTGGGTCACCATATGTAAGAAGATGTGAAAGAACACGAATGCAAAGTCCACCAAAGCTGTGACCGATAAGATGAACTTTTTTCTCCTTGCTCCAGCCCTCAAACAATGGCTTTTCATAAGTTCTGCCAAATCGTTTGTGGTCATGACGCTGAGCATGAGCTTCACCGTAGTCAACCGTAGTACCCATAAGCTGTGCATAGAGCTGACAAGCCTGGTCCCACGCAGACGAAATCGGTCCAACAGATGCCGCGTAACACTCATAGCCTTTATCATTAAGAAAATCTGTAAGGCTTCCTGTTGTTGCACCCCAATATGGAATCTTTTTGTTTATACCTTCATTTTCGCCCCAGCCAAACATACCATGAACAAAAATAATAGGATATTTTAATGCTTTATTTCCCATAATTTCACCCCATATTCTTTTTAAAATGAACACTTTCCCCTGTTTATGTTAAAATATTAACATTTTATGACAATTTTTTCAAGTATTTTAATGGTTTAAATTTGTATATTGACAAAACAAAAGAAATACTATAAAATATAACACAAATCTTAATAACCCCTATCAAAAAACAGTGAAGAAAACAAGACATAATTCACTCGCTTACAGAGAGTTGCCGTCTGGTGCAAGGCAACACAGTGTTTATGTGTATAACTCATTTCGGAGTTGCATGGGTGAAAGCATAGCCCATGACGGTTGACCCCGTTATCAAGTCGGACTTTGTCAGAAGTCGCTAAGGTCGGTTTTCCGATGAATTAGGGTGGTACCACGGTAGAGTTTTCCATCGTCCCTATCAACTAACTTTGATAGTGGGGCGATTTTTTTATTTGGAGGTAGATTTTATGAAACAAGGATGCCAGAAATACATCCCATTCCAACCAATTAACATTCCTGACAGACAGTGGCCGTCAAAGACAATTGAAAAACCACCTATCTGGTGTTCAGTTGACCTTCGTGATGGTAACCAGGCTCTTATTGACCCAATGAATCTTCAGGAAAAAATTGAGTATTTCAAAACTCTTATTAAAATCGGATTTAAGGAAATCGAAGTTGGTTTCCCATCAGCATCCGAAACTGAATATGAAATTCTCCGTACTCTTATTGAAAAGAATCTTATTCCTGATGATGTTACAATTCAGGTGCTTGTACAAAGCCGAGAGCATCTTATCAGAAAGACATTTGAGGCAATCGATGGTGCTAAAAATGTTATTATCCATTTCTACAACTCAACTTCAACTCTTCAGAGAAAAGTTGTTTTCAAAAAAGATATGGATGGTGTTATTGATATCGCTGTTCAGGGTGCAAAACTCATCAAAGAGCTTACTGATGAATTAAAATCACAGAAAGATGTTAACATCCGTTACGAATATTCACCTGAAAGCTTCTCAGGTACAGAAATGGACAACGCTGTTCTTATCTGTGAAAAAGTTATGGAAGCACTTGATATTAACGAAAATAACAAGATTATTCTTAACCTTCCTGCAACTGTTGAAGGTAGTACTCCAAACGGTCATGCTGACCAGATTGAATACTTCTGCAGAAATCTTAAAAACCGTGAAAATGCAATCATCAGCTTGCATCCTCATAACGACAGAGGTACTGCTGTTGCCGCTGCTGAACTCGGTCTTTTAGCAGGTGCAGACAGAATCGAGGGTACACTTTTCGGCAACGGTGAAAGAACAGGTAACGTTGATATTGTTACACTTGCTCTTAACATGTACACACAAGGTATTGACCCAGGACTTGATTTCTCAAATATGAACGAAATCAAGGAAATGTTTGAAAGAACAACAAAAATGCCTGTTGACCCAAGAAAGCCTTATGGTGGTGAACTTGTTTTCACAGCATTCTCTGGTTCACATCAGGATGCTATCAACAAGGGTAAAGAATATATGCGTACAAGTGGTACAGAGTATTGGGAAGTTCCATACTTACCTATCGACCCTGCTGACGTTGGTCGTGAATATGAACCAATTATCCGTATCAACAGCCAGTCTGGTAAGGGTGGCGTTGCATACATTATGGCAGAGTACGGTTACAAGATGCCAAAGGCTATGCATCCTGAATTCTCAAAGATTGTTCAGAAGGTTTGCGACGAAAAGGGAAAAGAACTTGCAAAAGAAGAAATCTACACACTTTTCGAACAGGAATACCTCAATGTTTCAGGTCCTTACAAATTGCTCAGCTACAAGTTCTTTGAAGAAAGAGAACATGGTGCAGAGGAATCTAAAGTACACTTTGTTGGTACAATCAAGTACAATGGTAATGAGCCACAGTTGATTGAAGGCGTTGCATCAGGTCCTATCGGTGCATTCTGTCAGGCTATGAACACAATCGGTCTTGGTGATTATCACTTCATCGACTACTCTGAACATGCTTTCTCTGTTGGTTCAGACTCAAAGGCTGTCAGCTATATTCACATTACAAACCCACAGGGCAAAGATGTTTTTGGTATCGGTATTTCACACAATATCAACTATGCATCTATCAAGGGTATCCTTTGTGCAGTTAACCGTTGTTTACCAAATGTTGTTAGAGAGGGAAAATAATTATGAAAAATTATAATATCGTAGTATTAAAAGGTGATGGAATCGGTCCTGAAATCGTTGACGAAGCACTTAAAGTGCTTGATGCAGCAGGTGAAAAATACGGTTTTAAATTTAATTATGATTATAAACTTATGGGTGGCTGTGCTATTGATGCAACAGGTGAACCTCTTCCACAGGAAACAGTTGATGCTTGTAAAAATGCTGACTGTGTTTTCCTTGGTGCAGTTGGTGGTCCTAAATGGGACACACTCCCTGGCAAACAGCGTCCTGAAGCTGGTCTTTTAGGTATCCGCGGTGCATTAGGTCTTTATGCAAACCTTCGTCCTGCAAAGATTTTTGAACCACTTAAATCTGCTTCTCCTATCAAAGATAGCATCATCGGTGACGGTCTTGACATCATGATTGTCCGTGAACTTACAGGCGGTATCTACTTCGGTGAAAGAGGCAGAAAAGATGTTGATGGTGCTCCTGCAGCATACGATACAGAGATGTATTCAGTTCCTGAAATGGAAAGAAAAGCAAGAACAGCTTATGAAATGGCTATGAAGAGAAACAAAAAGCTCACAAGCGTTGACAAAGCAAACGTTCTTGAGAGTTCAAGACTTTGGAGAGAAACTGTTATTAAGATGTCAGCTGAATATCCTGAAGTTGAACTTAATCATATGTATGTTGACAACTGTGCAATGCAGTTGGTAAGAAATCCTGGTCAGTTCGATGTTATCGTTACATCAAATATTTTCGGTGACATTCTTTCTGACGAAGCATCTATGATTTCAGGTTCAATCGGTATGCTTGCATCTGCTTCACTTGCTACTGGCAAAATGGGACTTTATGAGCCTATCCATGGCTCTGCACCTGACATCGCAGGTCAGCAGAAGGCTAACCCACTTGCAACAATTCTTTCAGCAGCAATGATGCTTCAGTATTCATTCGACGAAAAGGATGCTGCAAAATCAATCGAAGATGCAGTTAACGAAGCACTCAAAGTTGCTCGTACACCTGACATCTACGAAGAAGGATTCAAAAAGGTTACAACATCTGAAATGGGTGACCTTGTAGTATCATTACTTAAATAAATTAAAGAGGGACGATGCGGGCATCGTCCCCTACTTTTTAGGAGAAATATGAAAACACTTTATATCAGCGATATGGACGGCACACTTTTGCAGAGTAATGGCAAAATGAGTGAACTCACAAAAGAAAAATTGAATGAATTTTACAGAAATGGAATTCCTTTTTCCGTTGCAACAGCAAGAAGCATGGTAAGTGCAACTCCAATTCTTGAAGGTGTTCATTTTGCTGCACCTATTGTGCTTATGAACGGCGTTTTCGTCTATGACACAGAAACTAAAAAGGCTGTGAAGTATCACGAAATCGAGCATTCTGTATTGCAAAAAATTCTCAACTTGTTTTACGAGAAAAATCTTCATCCGTTTATGTTTTTATATAGTGATGATTATAAATTATCTATTAAATACACTGAATTCGATAATGACGGAATGAAAGAGTTCTATGATGAAAGAGTAGATTTGCTTGATGGCAGATTTACACAGACTGATGACCTGACAGTTATCGAAAAAGGTCAGCATCCTGTTTATGTCAACTACTACGCATTGCCTGAATTACTTGATGATATTGTTGAGAAACTGAAAGAAATCCCAGAAATTGACTTTGCATATTACAAGGACAGTTATTCTGATGATTGGCTGATTGAAATTTACTCGCATACAGCATCAAAGGCAAACGGTGCAAAGGAAGTCAAAGAAATTGTTGAGGCAGACAAAATTACTGCATTCGGTGATAATCTTAACGATATCATAATGCTCAAAGGTGCTGACATAGCAGTTGCAGTAGAAAATGCAGTGCCACAAGTAAAAGAAATCGCAGATGTTATTATTGGAAACAACAACGACGACAGTGTTGTGAAATATATTATAGAAAAAGAAAACGCTCAAGGTTAATTCCCTGAGCGTTATTTTTATTATTTATTGATTATTTATTATTTATTAGCTAATTCGGCTCTTGCAATCTTAATATTTTCTACAAAGCGTTTACCTGTTTCAGTAATCTTCTTGTAGTCACCTGTCTTTGCACCTGCTGTAAGTGATGAGCCTGCACCAACTGCAACAGCACCTGCTTTAATCCATTCACCAACGTTGTCAGCATCAACGCCACCTGTTGGCATCATCTTAGCATAAGGAATTGGTCCCTTGATGTCCTTGATAATCTTTGGTCCGAAAAGGTCAGCAGGGAAAACTTTAAGAATATCTGCACCATTTTCCATAGCAAGAAGTCCTTCACGAACTGTCATAATACCAGGCATCATTGGAACTCTGTAACGATTACAAAGTTTAAGTGTTTCAATATCAAGAGCAGGGCTTACGATATACTCTGCACCTGAAAGCATAGCAATTCTTGCAGTTGCAGCATCAAGAACTGTACCTGCACCAAGAATGATTTCTTCAGGAGTGTATCTCTTTGCAAGTTCTTCAATAACTTTGTCAGCATGAGGAACTGTGAAAGTAAGTTCGATAGCGGCAACGCCACCTTCGATACAAGCATCAGTAATTCTGATAGCCTGGTCAACTGTTTCAGCACGAACAACAGCTACGATACCACAGTCCTGAATTCGGGTAATAATTTTTTCTTTATCCATATATTTCTCTCCAATCAATCATTAAAAAGTTTGAGATAACTTTATTTTTTCGCAAGACAATGTGGCAGAGGCGAAGTTGTATCGGATATACCACGAGCCGAAAGCCACGAAGCTTTGCGGAAAAAGAACTTATCTCTGAACACGAGCACCTGAGCCCTTAACAATGTTTTCAACTTCTTTAAGTGATGCCATTGATGTGTCACCAGGAGTTGTCATTGCAAGTGCACCATGAGCAACACCATAGTTAACTGCTGTCTGTGCATCTTCTGTTGTCATAAGACCATAAATAAGGCCTGATGCAAATGAGTCGCCACCACCAACACGGTCAAGGATTTCAAGACCTGGAAGTTCAAGTCCCTTATGAACCTTACCATCAGCATAGCAGATTGCAGACCAGTCATTAACTGTTGCAGTCTTAACTGTACGAAGAGTTGTTGCAATAACCTTGAAATTAGGATAAACCTTAACAACTTCTTCAAGCATCTTGTAATAACCCTCAATATTGAGTTCTTTAAGATTTTCGTCGTTACCTTCGATTTCAAAACCAAGACAAGCTGTGAAATCTTCTTCGTTACCAATCATAACGTCGATATATTTTGCGATTTCCTTGTTAACAGCCTGTGCTTTTTCCTTACCACCGATGTCATTCCAAAGAGATGGACGGTAGTTAAGGTCATAAGATACGATTGTGCCGTATTTCTTTGCTGTTTTAACTGCTTCAATAGCAACTTCTGCAGTTGACTCTGAAAGTGCTGCAAAGATACCACCTGTATGAAGCCAACGAACACCAAGAGTACCGAAAATGTAATCCCAGTCAATATCCCCTGCCTTAAGCTGAGAAATCGCTGTGTTACCACGGTCAGAAACACCAACTGCACCACGGATACCGAATCCACGTTCTGTGAAGTTAAGACCGTTTCTTACTGTTCTGCCAATACCGTCATATTTTACCCATTTGATAAGTGATGTATCAACGCCACCCTGCATAATGAAGTCTTCAATAAGACGACCAACTTCGTTATCAGCAAATGCAGTAACAACTGCAGTTTTCATGCCGAAACAACGGCGAAGTCCACGAGCAACATTGTATTCACCGCCGCCTTCCCAAGCACGGAATGAACGAGCAGTTTTGATTCTGCCTTCACCTGGGTCAAGACGAAGCATAATTTCACCAAGTGAAATCATATCAAATGCGCAATCTTCTTTTTTTCTTAAATTCAAATTCATATTTGTACCTCCGATTAAACGCCTGAGTAGGCAGAGAAACCACCATCAACGCAAATGCTTGTACCTGTGATGAAACTTGAATATGCTTCGTCACAAAGGAACAACAATGCACCTGAAAGTTCATGTGCTTCACCAAATCTCTTCATTGGAGTAGCATTAAGAATCTTGTTTGTTCGAGCTGTTGGTGTTCCGTCATCATTCCAAAGAAGAGTCTTGTTCTGGTTTGTTGAGAAGAATCCAGGAGCAATAGCATTAACACGGATTCCAACGTCTGCAAAGTGAACAGCCATAAATTCTGTAAAGTTCTTAACTGCTGCTTTTGCTGCTGAATAAGCAGGAATTTTTGTAAGAGGACGATAAGCATTCATTGATGTTACCATAACGATACAAGTATTCTCTTTTTCTGCCATATCACGAGCAAAAACCTGTGTAGGAATAAGAGTACCAAGGAAATTAAGGTTGAACACGAACGAAATACCAGCAGCATCAAGGTCAAAGAATGTCTTGATGTCATCGTTTTTCTCTATAAGGTCAATTTTTTCAAGAGTTTCTTTTGTAGTTGTACCCTTCGGATTATTTCCACCTGCACCATTGAGAAGAATATCGCAAGTGCCGAGTTTTTCATTAATAATTTCTCTAGCCTTTTCCATGCTCTCTTTTTCAAGAACATTACAACCAACTGCGATGGCAACGCCACCATCAGCAACGATTTCATCAGCAACAGCCTGTGCCGCTGCTTCGTTGAGGTCAAGAACAGCAACTTTTACGCCCTGTTTTGCAAGAGTTTTTGCGAAGTCACCACAGAGAACACCGCCACCACCTGTGACAACTGCTACTCTGCCTCTTAAGTTTTCGTGTAACATATTACTTACTTCCTTTCTCAACTGCTTCAAAAAGTCCGTTAATGTAAGTTGCACCAAGTGCTCGGTCGAAAAGACCATAACCCGGTTTTCCTGTTTCTCCCCAAATCATTCTGCCGTGGTCAGGACGAACATAGCCATCAAATCCTGTATCTACAAGCGCTTTAACTACCTCATACATATCAAGACTACCACATTTTGAAATATGTCCGCTTTCTTCAAAGCTTCCGTCTTCCATAATCAAAATGTTTCTGATATGCATAAATGCAATTCTGTTCATTGCACTATATTTTCTAATCATTTTTACTACATCATTTGACTTTGCACAACCTAATGAGCCAGTACAAAGACAAAGACTATTTGCCTCACTATCAACAAGCTTTAACATTCTATCGATGTTTTCTTCGCAAGTGATAATTCTTGGAATACCAAAAATTGGATATGGTGGGTCATCAGGATGAATTGCCATTTTAACGCCACATTCTTCAGCCACAGGAATAACCTTTTTAAGGAATTTTTCAAGATTTTTCCAAAGTCCTTCTTCCTTGAGTTCACCATAAGCTGAAATTAATTCTCTGACTTCTTCCTGACTATAGCT
>JAZOWH010000154.1:0-7291 GCA_045659165.1 Candidatus Fimenecus sp.
GATATGGCAGAAGCAGTTGAAGATGCTTTCCGTTATGGTAAAATCATTCTTGCCACAACAACATACAACGGTGATGTGTTCCCATTTATGAGAGAGTTTGTAAATGACCTTACAGAGCGTGGATACAGAAATCGTAAAATAGGTATTGTGGAAAATGGCTCATGGGCACCTGTTGTGAAGAATAAAATCACAAAAGCATTTGAGCTTTGCAAGAATTTGGAATTTGCTGAAACAGTTGTGACAATTCATTCAGCGGTAAAAGACGATACAATCGAACAAATCAAAAAACTTGCTAAAGAAATGGCATAAAAAAAGGACCTCATACGAGGTCCTTTTCATTTAATAATTCTTCAAAACTTACAGCAAAAACCTTGCTGAAAGCGATTATTTCTATATCAGTAACAAATCTCTTTCCACATTCAATGCGTTGGATTGCATTTTTGTCAATATCGATACCGACTAACTGCATTTTGTCAGCTAATTTTTTTTGAGATATTCTCATGTTACCGCGAAGTCTTGCAATATTCTTGCCACAAACATTATTAAGACCGTCATTTGTCTTGTTTATAAACATAAAACTTCCTCTCTTTGACATTTAGTGCTTGTCAATAAGAAAATTATATGTTATAATTCCTGTGAAAATGACATTTAGTGAGTGTCAAAATTAGGAGGATATGAAAATGAAAAGAAAAATTATAGCAATTATATTGGCTGTTTGCACTCTTTGTTCTTTTGCAAGTTGTGGGAATGATAAAGAATCGGTATATGAAAATGTTGCCTTTTTGGAGCTTAAAACATTTACTAAAGTTACAGGAATAGTGTTGAATTCAACAGTTGAGGAAAACACTCATGAAACTACATTCAATTATGTGTCTTTTGAAGATGTTGAGGAAAAAATCAATGATTATAAAACATATCTTCTTGAGTCAGGATTTACAATGATATCTGATTTAGATGATGAAGACATCGTTTTTGAATTAGATGAAAAGAGAATTCGAATAACATTTGAAAACGCGGAAAGTGGAACAAGTATTAACATTACAATGCCTTGCGATGAAGCGACAAACGAAATTCGAAGAGAAGCAAAGTATGAAGAGTTGCTTTTGGCTGTTGATGAGGAAGATTGGGATGATGTTTATGATATCACCAAACAATTTTCAGATGACGAATTTGAAAGCTATAAAGATGTTCGAGCTTATAGACTATTTTCATTAGCAATGGACCCTTATAACAAAAAAGTTTTTAGTAAAGCAAAAGAATGGTTTGAAAAGTATCTTGAAGAACAGCCAGAGGATAAATTAGGTGCAAAAGTCTATATTCAGGAATGTAACGATAGATTAAGTAAATACAACGGAACATATTCGGGAAAGAGTTTTACAGGATTATTAGATTACTATATGTTTATTAAAGATGGAAGGGTTGCTTTTGAATTTGATAATAAACGTTTAGGAGTGTCTAGTGGTTATAAGCTTGGTGAACCTTTATATTATAACGAGGAATTGCAGGTAAGTGAGATTGATGAAAATACAGTATTGCTGAAAGTTGTGGACTACTCTTCCTATGGTAGTAAAGTTGATTATAGAAAAACTTTGGTTCAGATGGATAATGGTGGTATGCTTGTATATGATTTTAAATGGGATATATTACAAGGTAAAATTGATACTTCAACTTTTGCCGGTGAATACACAAAAATTTCTAATGATACTCCGGAAGCAAAATAAAACATTTAGTGACAAAATTACATAACTATGTAACAGACAGGCTTAGTTGACCTGTCTGTTTTTGTTTTGTTGTGCAAATCATAATTTATCGGGATGGTTTTTAATCCCCCCTTCTGACACTCGCTATGCTCGTGCCACCTTCCCCTCGCAGGGGGAAGGCTATATTGGGCTCCATCCTTGAGGGGGAGCTGTCAATTTCGAAGAAATTGACTGAGGGGGGGTACTTTTGCGTCGCAGACCCTTCATTTTACGCTTTGCATTTTGCACTTTGAAGATAAACTTCAATTTATCTTGATAAACAGCATAATTAAAGGACCTCATACGAGGTCCTTTTCATTTACCATTCAAATTTTTCATTGAATACCTTTTCACCATTATTGTTATATGCTTCAAGGGTGAAGCCGTCAGGTGAAAGTGTCATTTTTGATGCCACAAAGCTACCGTTCATTTTGCCACCATCAATGAATCCCACAATATCAGGATGAGCAGAAAGTGTTGACAATTCGTCTTCTGCTTCTGTACTGCCTAAAAGTCTGCATTCGTGGTAGTGGCCTGAAAGAAGAAGTCTTGTGCCTATTCGGTCAAGCTCATTCCAACCTGCTGTTGATAATTCTTCTTCAACATCACAGAGTGTCCATGAATGTGAAATTGCAACAACCTTGTCGTTTTCAAAGTTGACCGTTTTCATCCAATCAATCATATCTGCACGATACTGTCCATAATTGTTCATGCCACCATATTCAGGGTGAGAATCTTCCTTGTCTTCGCCACTATCAAGGACGATAAATGAATATGGTCCCACATCAGTTGTGTAGTAGAATTCGTTAAGTCCCAATGAATCAAGGATTTTTCCTGCATATTGACCTCTTGTTTCGTGATTACCACGAGCATAGATAACAGGTTTTGTACCTTTTGCAACTTCACCTGAAAATTCAACAATGTTTCTCACAACTTCTTCTTCAAAGTCTACTCCAGGAGTCGAATCTCCAAGAAGAATAACAGAATCGTAATCACCAAGATAACCGATTGCATTGTATGCGTCTTTCAGTTCTGTGTGCCAGTCGGAAACAACAAGAAAAGTCTGGTTTTCACTATCGTTGTATTTTAATGTGTATTTTTCTGAATTAACTGTTTTTCCACGATGACTGCCATAACTGTATTGCTCATAAACTCTTGTTGAGCCTACAGAATATGTATTGTTTCTTAAATGTTCATAAGGCACAGAGATGCTGTGGATTTTTGAGTCAGAATTAAGTCGTCCACCCATTTCGTCATAAACCTTATAGTCTTTTCCGTTATAATTATACTCAACATAGCCTGTGCCATAGTCGTTTGTTGAGAAAACTACGCTGTATTCAGTACCGTTATCAATAACTGACGGTGCGGATGTAATTTCATAAGGTACAACAGGGAAGATATAAAATATTCCAACAACAAGAGTAACAACAAGAATAAGTGCCGTTATGATTTTTCTTGTTTTGATTTTAATTTTTGGTAAAAATAAAACAGAAAAAGGAACAAGAATAAAAAGCATTGCAGCAAAAAGTGAATCCTTAAGATAAAGAAAAATTGCGTGTTGTGATTCACTTGTAAGTAATATTACAGTATAAACAATTGAAAAAACTATGGTGAAAAATGATAGGATTGAAGAAAGTGTCAACAGTAAAGAGTACCATTTTTCTTCACCTGTAATATTCTTTTGTCGCACTAGTGTAAGTACACAGAGTAAGATAGCATTTAAAATAAGAATAGGGAAAATAAGGTGGAAAATTCCTGCAAATCCAAGAGTAAGTTCAATGAAAATCCATTGTGCTCGACCTGCATAGAAAAGTATTAACCCTACTACGGTCAACGCAAGTAAAAGTGCAGGGTAAGTCTGTGACTTGAAAAAGTCTTTTATTCGATTCATAAAATCACCTTTTATTTTAAGATGATTCAAGTATATCATTGATGAAAACGACTGTCAACAAAACCTAATTGTTACAGAACGATTAAAAAAGAATTACATTATTTTAAAACTCGTTGACAACACTAAAATTAAAAGTTATCCTATAATAGTAAAATTATGTAATTTAAGGAGGGACAAAAATGGAAGTTTTAGAATACATTTTAAGATATATTCTTTGTTTTCTTGCCATAGCGGTTATTCTTAACTGTGTATGGTCGCTTATCCGTTTGAGTCCCGATAAAAAGGTGTATGCTGTTCTTGTTGATATGTCCAACAATAAACAGTATCCGATAACTTGTTATGAAACATCTGTTGGTAGAAGCAATTTCTGCGATATTATTTTTACAAATTCAACGGTTTCGCGTTCTCATGCTGTGATTGCTTTGAGAAAAGATGGCTTTTATGTCTTTGATACAGAGTCAAAAGCAGGTGTATATGTAAACAAACAAAAAATTGAAAAAGGTGAAAAACTCAACGATGGTGATATAGTTGCTTTTGGTACAGCAATTATGAAATTCCATATCGGTAATGACGGAAATAACGACTATTCTCACAAAAAAGAGAAAAAGATGAAAGGTCCCAAACTTATAAATCTTGTTGATGAAACGGAATTTCCGATAGATGGTGATTTTGTGACAATCGGTAGGGCAAAGGGCAGTAACATTGAACTTCCTGCACCTTATATATCACGAAAACAGGCAGAAATTTTTAAAGAAAAGAACAAGTGGTATATAGAAAATATGGGTACTACAACAATAACTAAACTCAATGGAGACCCCGTAAACAGAGTTTTACCGCTGACCGACGGAGATGTAATCAGAATAGGGGACTTTGAATTTCTTTTTGAAAAGTAATTACTAAAATATAGAAAAAGGCAGGTGATAAAATATGCAGAAGATAAAAGCCAGAAATGTGAATCCTTACGTAATGTTGTTTATAATTACATTGTTTCAACTAATATGTCTTATTACTCTTATGGCAACCGTCAAGGAAGAATACAGAAGTGATATTCTTATGACGTTTGGCGGATATCTTATGATTGAATATGCATATTTTATCGGTGCAAGGCTTGTTCTGGAAAGAAGAGGCTTTGAGGTTGAACTTATTGCCTTTTTACTTACATCAATCGGACTTTCAATAACTGCAAGTGTTTACCCTGACGGAATAATGAAACAGTTTATTGCTGTGCTTGTTGGTATCGGTGGATTTGTAATTCTTCAATGGTTTTTAAGAGATTTAAAATTCTGTAACGGAGCACGAATTCCCGTTGCTGTTCTCGCATTAGGGTTATTGGCATTTACTCTTGTGTTTGCAAAGGCAACAAATGGTGCAAAAAACTGGATATTTGTGGGTGGAGTTTCAATTCAACCATCAGAACTTGTAAAAGTAGCATTTATTTTTGTTGGTGCTGCATCACTTGAAAAATTACAGTCAAACAAAAGTCTTACAAAGTTTGTTGTTTTCGCATTTGGTTGTGTCGGTGCATTGTTCCTGATGTACGATTTCGGTACAGCCCTTATCTTCTTTTTTACATTTATAGTAATTGCTTTTATGCGTTCAGGTGATATCAGAACAATAGTGCTTATTTGTACAATAGCATTGATGGGTGGACTTTTAGTCCTTATGTTCCGTCCTTATGTAGCAAATAGATTCGCAGCCTATGGTCATGTGTGGGAATACTTTGACACATCAGGCTATCAACAGACACGAACAATGATTTACTCTGCAAGTGGTGGTCTTTTTGGAGTTGGCCTTGGCAATGGTAAGTTAAGAGATGTTTTTGCTGCTACCGAAGACCTTGTTTTTGGCGTTGTCTGTGAAGAATTCGGTATGATTATGGCTGGAGCAATTCTCCTTTCATATGTTGCATTGCTTGTTTATTCAATTCGTCATTCAAAGTATGCACGTTCATCTTTTTATGCAATTTGTGCTTGTGCAGCATCATCTCTTATGTTGTTCCAAGCAGCATTGAATGTTTTCGGTGTAAATGACATCTTACCACTTACAGGTGTAACACTTCCATTTATCAGTCGTGGTGGTTCAAGTATTATCAGTTGCTGGTTGCTTTTGGCTTTCATTAAGGCTGTTGACAGAAGCACCTATCGTTATGGAGGTGTTCGTCAATGAAAACTATATCAAAAAGAGCATTAACCTTGTATGCCATCATTTTACTTTTTCTTGCAGGTTGTGGATTACTCTTCTATAACCTTGTGACAAACTCTTCCGATTGGGCAATGAACAGAGTGAACAAACATCTGTATTCATCAGGCAGCCTTGCAACGGCAGGGGATGTAAAGGATATAAACGGAATCATCCTTGCATCAACGCAAAAGGGCGTAAGAGTTTATAATCAAAGTAAAAATATAAGACTTTCAACACTCCATACAGTTGGTGATAATGCAGGCTTCATTGCAAGTGGTATCCAGACATCATTTAAGGATGAGCTGACAGGATATACTCTTGTTGACGGTGTCTATAATTTAAAAAGATACGGAAAAGGCAACGATGTAACCTTAACTATAAATTCGAAAGTCTGTTCGGCGGCTTATAGAGCTTTAGGGGAAAGAAAAGGCACAGTTGCAGTAATGAACTATAAAACAGGTGAGCTGATATGTATTGTATCAACACCAACCTACGATATTCTGAACAAACCTGAGAACATCTTGACTGATACATCAGGAAAATATGACGGAATTTATATGAATCGATTCTTTTCGGGTCTTTATACTCCGGGTTCAACATTTAAGGTTATAACAGCTGCTTGTGCCATAGAAAATATTCCTGATATTTATACTCGCACATTTGAGTGCGAAGGAAAAGTTCAGATTGGTGAAGGCTATGTGATTTGTAGTGATACTCATGGTGAAGTCAACTTTGAAAAGGCTATGAATAAATCCTGTAACTGCGCTTTTGCAGTTATTGCAAATGAGCTTGGAAGCGAAAAACTTACTGCTACTGCAGAAAGATTGGGATTTAACACAAAAAATATTACTGTAAGCAATAAAATCAAGTGCGCAAAGAGTAAACTGAAATTGACCGAAGCTTCAGCTTTGGATATTGGTTGGGCGGGAATCGGACAATACACAACTCTTATAAATCCTTGTCAGATGTTGACTATGATTTCGGCTGTTGCAAATAAGGGAACTGCAGTTTCACCATATCTTGTAAGTGAAATAATGAATCCCGAGGGAGAAGTAACTTTTTATGAGAAAACAAGAAATCTTGGTGAACTTTTTGACCCATCTGTGGCTCAGAGCCTTGATAATCTGCTCCGTTCGAATGTGAAAAATCAGTATGGTGATTCGTATTTCCCAAGTATGGATATGTGTGGAAAAACAGGTACAGCTGAAATAAGCGATGATGAAGATGCTAAACCAAATGCACTTTTCGTGGGATATTCGCAGAATGAGGATATGCCGTTTGCAATTGTTGTTGTAGTAGAAAACACTACATCAGCAATAAGAAGTGCTGTGCCCATAGCATCGTCAGTCATGAAAGAAGTTAAAAATCAATATGTAAAATAAAAAAAGACAGGTATAAAACCTGTCTTTTTTACTTGTTGGTTATTGTGGAAGAATCTTGTTTCCACCGAAGATTGAACGGAAGAAAGCGATGAGCTTAT
>JAZOWH010000155.1:0-12257 GCA_045659165.1 Candidatus Fimenecus sp.
TCATAAGCTTTTTTTGCTGATAACTGACTATCATACTGTAAAATATACAAATCATTATATCCACTTACACAGTCAATCGCACCTCTGTAATCATTGAGCTTTTTTGCTTTAACAATAAGTCTTTTTGTTTCAAAGGAATTACCATACAAATTATCGTAAACAGATGACGAAGACTGAGTCCTATTAAAAAAATGTTCCACTCTAGATAAAGTATCATCAAATGAAGAATTACCACTTGCATAACTCTCATCAATACTGTTTTCACGAACAATTCTTGATAAATCCTCTGCAAATGCATATATGCTGGTTTCATCTTCAGCAAGAACAATAAGTCCTTGAGAAACCGATATAAAAATTGTTGTTACAATAAGAAAAACTGATAAAAGTTTCTTCACAAATACACCTCATATCAAAATAAACACACATCTTATTATCAAACACTGTGTATAATTATGTTAATTTTATCAGTATAAATATCATATTTCAATATATTAAAGTGATAAAGGACAGTATTCATAAAAACTGTTCAGTATATTTTTGCGATAATAAACATTACTTTAATATGTGTTCATTTCATTAAAAAAGCCATATCAGTGTTGCTGATACGGCATACTTTTTAATAATAAAAATATTTATAAAATGTTGGATACTCATTTAAAAACTGTTGAAGATTTGTTCTGTATTTTGTGCCAGGGTCATTAATTATAAAGCCTGATGCACTCAATGAATTACCACCAATAAATCCAGTAACTACAACCCAATGTTGAGTTCCTGAAGATTTTTTTGCACCAAAAAGTACAGGCTTTCCCTCTTTAAGTTTTTGATAGATTTTTTTAAGATAATCTGAACTGCTTGTAACAACAGTATAGTCACTTGGCCAATAAAGGTTACCCGTTGATGAATAACTCAACTTTTTAGACATGGCATCAGGATAGATTGTTTTTCCTGTACGATATGACTCAATCATAGCAATTGCCGTTGTAGCACAACCGATTTTACCAATTGTTTTGCCTGAGTTACCAATAATAACATTTGCCCAACGTGAATCAGTCTGCTTAAAATCAGGCACACTTAAAGAAACTGATGAATATACATCTGTTGTTTGGCTTGTTTTTAGGTACTGACTACTTACATATCCTGTTTTTATTCCGTCATAAAGTATCTTATTCCATCCATTTGAAGATGAAAGTATTATTACTATATCACCTTTTGATACTGAATCTTTGATTGAATAATTAGTACCGGCACCCGAACGCACATTAAGTGATGTTGAACTTGTATTTACAGTTGCTGTTTTACCTGAATCAGGTTTTATATAGTTTTTGTGACAATATCCATATTTTCCATCAGCATATTCAACATAATACCAATTACCTGAAAGTGAAATCAAGGTAATATATGAACCATTTGATAATGATGTTAAAACAGTGCTATCAGTTGTTGGATTTTTTCTAACATTCAGTTTGCCGCTTGAAAGTGAAACAATTCCAGCTTGTGAGGTAAGTGTTGCACCCGATGACTTAATTGGAAAAACAAACAATGATAGTATTATTGTAATTATTAAAGTTATTGATAATGTTTTTTTCATAATTCACCTCTTTAGTTAAGTATAAAAACAGTATAACAGAGGTTTATTATGATGTTAATACTCCAAATAGTGGAAGATAACACACATTTTTCTTGTTTTCTATTGAAATAGATAAATGTTCATTATATAATTTATCTGAAAATGTTAAACTTTTTGGAGGAATTTTTCATGCATTTATTAAAGGTTGATAAAACTCATTACGTCGGTCAAGCTGACCCATATATTTTAAAAAGTAATGGAAGATACTATATCTACGTTACAGGTCATGATGCTATTTACGCTTATCATTCAGACAATCTTTTTGACGGCTGGGAATATTACGGAGTTGTAATGACTGTACCTAATCACGATTCATTCTGGGCACCAAGTGTTATTGAATTAGATGGTAAATGCTATATGTATAATTCAATCGAAATCTACAACGATACACCTGACAAGGGTGGTCATAGAGGCGCAATGCACGTGTCAGTTGCTGATAACCCACTTGGACCATTCACAGGCACAAAGCAAATTCTTCATCCATTCTCAATTGACTCTCACATTGTACAGAATGAAGCAGGTCTTTTCCTTTTCTATTCTGCTAACAGATTTGAAGGTGAGCGAATCGGCACTTGCATTTACGTTGATAAAATGCTTGACCCATATACACCTGCAGGAAATCCTGTTTTAGTTGTAGAGCCAACACTCGACGAAGATATTTATTGTCGTGACAGATACAAAAAAGGTCAGCATTGGCATACAATTGAGGGTGCTTTCTACTTTAAAGAGGGTGATTGGCAATACCTTATGTATTCAGGAAACTGTTTTGAACAACCTACATATTACATTGGTTATGCCAGAGCAAAAACTGATGAAACAGACCTTACAAAGATTAAATTTGAAAAATATCCTGACGCTAACACATATCATCCTGTGCTTAAAGCAAATGAATTTGAGGAAGGTACAGGTCACCATTCAATGATTAAAGAAGATGGTCAATGGTATGCAATTTATCACGCTCGTGACTATGATGATGGACTTAATGCAAGTGCTTTTGATGCACGAAATGCAAGAATCTGCAAGTTAAATGTTGAAGATGGTATCATCACAGCAGAAAGATACAAAGACCATATATAAAGTTTAAAACAGTAGGTATTTACCTACTGTTTTTTGTTGACAACATATTATTCGTTTGATAAAATAGTCAAGTAAATTTTGGAGATGTACCCAAGTGGTTGAAGGGTCCGCACTCGAAATGCGGTAGGTCGTTAATAGCGGCGCAAGAGTTCAAATCTCTTCATCTCCGCCATAAATGACCTTTCACTGTTGAAGGGTCATTTCTTTTGAGGTGATATTGATGCTTAAAGTTAAAGAATTTATAAAAAATGAAATTGTATTAATATTATCTTTTGTTTTGGCGATTATTTCTGCATATTTTGTTACACCTAACAAAGGATATTTTGATTATATTGATTTTCGCACATTAGGATTGTTATTCTGTCTTATGGCAGTTATGGCAGGGCTTAACAATATGGGTGTTTTTAATTTTATTGCAGAAAAGATGCTTTCAAAAGTAAAAAGTATTTCGGGTCTTTCTCTGATTTTAAGTTTACTCTGTTTCTTTTCATCAATGATAATAACAAATGACGTTGCACTTATTACTTTTGTACCGTTTACAATTACTGCATTGAAATTGTCAGGCAAAACAGATAAACTTATATGGATTGTAACAATTGAAACGATTGCTGCAAATCTTGGCAGTATGCTTACACCTATCGGTAATCCACAGAATTTATATTTATTTTCTTCTTTTAATATGAGTATTGGTGATTTTTTGATTACCATACTCCCCTATGCTTTATTGTCACTTGTTCTTGTTATCGTATCTTGTTTTATAACAGGAAAAGGTGAAATTAAATCTGATTCAACAATCGTTAAATACAGTTTTTCAAAAGTACATATCGTAATTTTTGCGTTTTTATTTATTCTTTCCTTATTGACTGTTTTTCGTGTTATACCATATATTGCAACTGTCATTATTACCGTTGTCTTTTTACTTATTTTTGACAGAAAAGTTATTTCTAAGGTTGATTACAGTTTACTTTTAACATTTATTTTCTTATTTGTATTTATAGGTAATCTTGGTGAAATAAAACCAATAAACGACTTTTTAAAAAGCATTGTAAATGGTAATGAAATTATTGTTGGTGTCATTTCAAGTCAAGTATTTTCAAATGTTCCTGCTGCAATTCTTCTTTCAAAATTTACTGAAAACGCAAGAGATTTACTCATTGGTGTAAATCTCGGTGGTCTTGGTACTTTAATCGCATCTATGGCAAGTCTTATTTCCTTTAAATTTATTGCAAAGGAAAAAGTCAGTACAGGTAAATACATACTGACCTTTACAATTGTTAACATTGTCTTTTTGTTGTTCAATTTAGGACTTTGGATATTAATTAAATAATATAAAAACGGGTACTCGATTTGAGTACCCGTTAATTTTATTTCTTTTGGCCGTAATAAGCGTTTGCACCGTGTTTACGGAGATAATGCTTATCAAGGAGTTCCTGTTGCATTGGCTGAATCTGTGGATTCATCATAATATTATGCCATGCCATAAATGCAAGTTCTTCAAGCACAACTGCATTGTGAACTGCATTATGAGGGTCAGTACCCCAAGTGAATGGTCCATGACTATGAACAAAGACTGCAGGAATATCATTAGGCTCTTTATCATTAAAAGTTTCAATAATTACATTACCTGTTTCAAGTTCGTATTTCCCACCGATTTCTGCAGGAGTCATTTTTCTTGTACAAGGAATTTCACCATAGAAATAGTCACCATGAGTAGTACCAAGTGCAGGGATACCCATGCCAGCCTGTGCAAAAGTAGTTGCCCAACGCGAATGAGTATGAACAACACCTTTGATATCAGGAAATGCATTATAAAGTGCAACATGAGTATCAGTATCAGATGATGGATTCAAGTCACCTTCAACTTTTTTGCCAGTTTTAAGGTCAACAACAACCATATCCTCGGCTTTCATTGTGTCATATTCAACACCTGATGGTTTAATAACCATTAAGCCTTTTTCACGGTCGACACCTGAAACATTACCCCAAGTAAATGTTATAAGCCCGTATTTTGGCAAGAGCATATTTGCCTCAAACACTTCTTTTTTTAACTGTTCAAGCATAGTTTACTCCTTATTTTAACTTCCAAGCAAGGTCAGCAAGGAATAAATCTTTCTCAAGGCCTGCAACTGTTGTATCTTTATTGATATGAACAAATTCAATATCCATCATATTTGCCCAATCTTTCATCTGCTCAGCTGTAACGTCATAACTAAGTACTGTATGATGAGCACCGCCTGCTGTAATCCAACATTCGATACCTGTTTCAAGGTCTGGCATTGCTTTCCACATTACACGAGCAACAGGAAGATTTGGCATTTCCATAATAGGTTTAACGCATTCAATATCCTGACAGATAAGACGAAGTCTTCCACCCATATCAACAAGACTAACTACAATAGCACTACCTGCTTTGCCTTCAAAAACAAGTCTTGCAGGGTCTTTTTCATTCATACCTATTCCAAGGTGATGTGTTTCAATTCTTGGTCTGTCTGCTGCCATTGAAGGACAAACTTCAAGCATATGAGCACCAAGGCTGTATTCTTCACCTTCAACAAGATGATATGTATAGTCTTCCATAAAGCCTGTACCACCGTTTTTACCCTCTGCCATTGCTTTCATAATAGTAGTCATAGCAGCAACTTTCCAGTCACCTTCACCACCATAGCCATAGCCCTGAGCCATAAGATGCTGGCTAGCAAGACCAGGAAGCTGTTCCATACCATAAAGATCCTGGAATGTATTTGAGAATGCCATACAACCCTCACGGTCAAGCATTTTCTTCATTGCGATTTCTTCACGAGCCTGATAACGGATAGCGTCAACATTATCTGTTGCGAAATCATATTCAGCCTTATATACATCCATAAGGGCATCAATTTCTGCATCTGTTACTTCATTCATAACCTTAACAAGGTCACCAACTGCCCATGTGTTAACCTGCCAGCCGAGTTTTGCCTGAACTTCAACTTTATCGCCTTCAGTAACAGCAACTTCACGCATATTGTCACCAAAACGCATAACTTTAAGTTCTTTACTTACTGCAACACCGACTGCTGAACGCATCCAATCACCGAGACGTGTACGAACTGAATCCTTTGTCCAATGACCTGCAATAACCTTACGAGGCATACGAAGACGAGCTGCGATAAATCCATGTTCACGGTCACCATGAGCTGCCTGATTAAGATTCATAAAGTCCATATCGATTTCGTCGTTAGGAATTTCTGTATTATACTGTGTTGCAAGGTGGCAATATGGTTTCTGTAAATCTACAAAACCGTTAATCCACATTTTAGATGGACTGAATGTGTGACACCAAGTAATGATACCTGCACACTTTTTGTCATAGTTTGCTTCTCTTACAACATCTGTGATTTCTTTATTTGTCTTTGCAGTTACTTTATAAACAACTTTGCAAGGAAGTGTGCCTGACGCATTAAGTTCATCAACCATTTCCTGTGCACGAGCTGCAACTGTTTCTAAAACTTCAGGACCATAAAGGAACTGACTACCAACAACAAACCAAAATTCGTAATTTTTTAAACTCATAATAATTTCTCCTTATTTCAAGTTAGCAATAGCAGATTTTTCTACTGCAACCGCTGACTCATATCTCTTAATATATGTGTTAAAGCCTTCAACGTCTTTCATATCAGGGTCAACAACACTTGCTTTATACTCAGCAAAAACTTTGTTTTCAAGGTAATCTTCAAGAGTTTCATTTTCACTCTTATTTGCCATATATGATGCAAGAAGTGCTATACCCCAGGCACCGCCTTCACCTGCTGTTTCCATTACAGCAACAGGAGTATTAAGTGCCCCTGCCATAAGTTTTTGACCGACAACTGGAGTCTTGAAAAGACCACCATGACCAAGAAGCTTTTCGATTTTTACATTTTCTTTATCGAAAAGAATGTTCATTCCAAGACGAAGTGTCGCCATTGTGCCGTAAAGCTGTGCACGCATAAAGTTTGCAAGACTGAATTTAGTATCAGGCATTCTTACAAGTAACGGTCTGCCCTCTGCAGTATCTGTTACAGGCTCACCTGAATAATAGTTGAAACTGATAATACCGTTACAATCTGAATCACCTTTAAGTGCTTGAGCATAAAGCATATCATAAAGTGCAGGCTTGTTAACTTCAACGCCACTGTTTGAAAGCACTTCAGCAAAGAGTTTTACATATGCATCAAGGTCAGATGTACAAGTATTACAATGTACCATAGCAACAGGTTTACCAGTTGGAGTTGTAACCATATCAATTTCTGTATAAACATCTGAAAGCGCTTTATCAAGTACAATCATACCAAAAATTGATGTACCCGCTGAAATATTACCAGTTTTTGCTGCAACGCTGTTTGTTGCAACCATACCTGTACCCGCATCACCCTCAGGAGGACAAAGAGGACAGCCTGCTTCTAACTCACCTGTTGGGTCAAGGAGTAATGCGCCATTTTTTGTAAGAGTACCTGCATTATCACCTGCTACAAGAATTTTAGGTAAAATATCAAGAAGTTTCCATGTGTATCCTTTTTCCTGAATTTTAGCATCAAAATCAGCTACCATTTTTTCGTCATAGCAATTTTTAGTGCTATCAATTGGGAACATACCTGCTGCTTCACCGATACCAATTACTTTTTCACCTGTGAGCATCCAATGAACATAACCCTCAAGAGTTGTTAAGAAATCAATCTGTGGAAGATGTTCTTCACCGTTGAGAACTGCCTGATACAAATGAGCAATGCTCCAACGCTGTGGAATATTAAATTTGAAAAGTTCTGTAAGCTCTGCAGCAGCCTGTTCTGTAATTGTGTTTCTCCAGGTTCTAAATTCAGCAAGCTGTTTTCCGTCTTTTGAGAATGGAAGATAACCATGCATCATAGCAGAAAATCCCATTGATTTTACTTTTGTAAGTTTAACACCATACTTTTCATAAACATCGTCTTTAAGGTTTTTATAAGCATCCTGAAGACCTGTCCATACATCATCCATATGATATGTCCAGACACCATTTTCAAATCGGTTTTCCCAACCATGGCTACCCGATGCTATTGGATTATGTTTTTCATCAATCAAAACGGCTTTTATTCTTGTTGAACCCATTTCGATACCAAGAACAGCATTACCAGTTTCAATTGTTGTTTTTATAGCCTGAATATCCAAATTTTCCAACTCCTTTATTGAGTATATATCTTATAAATTATATCATCATTATTCTTAATAATCAATAAAAACTATCTAAGAATTGCCATTTCTTCTGCATTAAATTCAAACGTATTTGTATTAGTGTTTTCTTTGATAAAAGTTATTATTTCATCATAAGATGCTGTTTTAATATCTATCCGTTCAACATCTTTATTGAATATTCCCCAGGTCTCACCTGCATTGTAAGTTTTGTATGTCCATTTAATTCTGCTGATATCGTTTTTGGAATATTGCTTTTGTGCATACTCTTCACACTCGTGGTTATTATATTCACCAACAACTACTGCAACTCCCCAATCTTTTCGAGCTGTTTTCAATTCTTTTACACGATAACGAATCATACCTTTTTCGCTATCATACAAGTGCAACTGATAAAGCATGTTTTCATATCCCATTTCACGAGGGTTTGGCAAAACTGTTGTTGACCATACACCTTCAAATGAGATTATGTGGTTTTTGTCAATTTCTCTTATTGATTTATAAAGAATGTCATAAACTTCGTTTGTACGAGAAACTGCATCTTCACTTTCTGCTGCCCATGAATAATCACCTTCGTAACCACCATTATTCTGTGGTTCATTCAAAAGGTCATAAGCCACAACTGTTTTGTTATCCTTATAACGTTCTGCAATAGCACACCAGAGTTCAACAGTTGCATTCAACTTTTTTTCGTCTTCATAAAGTTCATTACGACCGGCTTTTCCTGTACAGTGATTTTTACTCTGACCTCCCGGTGCACCATGCAAATCAAGCATTACATATATTCCATATTTTTCGCACATTGATATAATCCAATCAAGTTTTTGGAAGCCTTGATTATCATCGTGTTTTTCAGTCAACCACTGTAAATCTTCTGTCATAAAATTACGATACCAGAATGGTACTCGAACACAGTTAAAGCCTAATTTTTCAATTTGTGCTATATCTTCTTCGGTAACAAAATTACCCTCAAAAGTTTTGACGATTTCATTTGTTCTTTCTTCACCAAAACGGTCAAGTAACACTTGAAGGGTATCAAAAAAAGCCCAATCATGAGCATATTCAGGCACAAAACCCATCCAGGTTTCCCACAAAAGCCAGTTACCTAAATTAACACCTTTAAGAACTATTTTTTCACCATTTTCATTGACTATATATCCATCCTTAACAGATAAAAGGCTCATTCCTTTTGGATTGGAATTGTTATATTCATCCAATGTTTTTGTTTTATTCTGAGTGCAACCAAACAATGTTATAACCAGAGCAAAAATAATTAAAAGTGACATCAGTTTTTTCATAAAATCTCTCCTTTTCTTTATTATATTTGATATGATTTCTTTTTTCAATATAAAAAGAAAAACCGCTTCAAAAGAAGCGGTTAAAATTATTTCATTGCATCAAGCCATTCATTTTCACGAAAACCAACAAGAATTTTTGAATCTGTAATTAAAATCGGACGTTTAACAAGCATTCCATCTGTAGAAAGAAGTTTTAATTGTTCATCTTCACTCATTTCAGGAAGCTTATTTTTCAAATCCATAGACTTGTATAAAAGACCACTTGTATTGAAAAATCGTTTTAATGGTAATTCACTTTTTTCATACCACAATTTCAATTCATCTAAAGTAGGATTTTCTTCTTTAATATGACGAGCTGTAAAAGCTACACCATTATCAGTAAGAAACTTTTTTGCCTTTTGACAAGTTGTACATTTAGGATATTCTATAAAAAGCATATCTCTATCACCTTATTTCTTTTTACATACAAAGCAAAGCCAACCGCCATCTTCGTATCTTTCAACGATTTCAAAGTTGTTATCGTGGAATGCTTGTGTTACTTCTTCTTCACGAGGTTCAATGATACCTGATGTGATGAATACACCATCATCCTTTAAGAACTCGCCAACTTGTGATGAGAAAAGAATAATGATATCAGCAACAATATTTGCAACAACAACATCAAAAGTGCCTATTACTTTGTCAACAAGGTTACCATTGAGAATATTATATTTTGGTGCTTCAAAACCATTAACCTTACCATTTTCGATTGCAGTTTTAACTGCTAATTTATCAATATCAACACCTGTAGCATTGTCAGCACCCATTAAAAGAGATGCAACTGATAAAATACCACTACCACAACCACAGTCAAGAATACTATCACCTGTTTTTACGTGCTTTTCGAGTGTTTCAAGACAAAGACGAGTTGTATTATGTCCACCACTACCAAATGCAAGACCAGGTTCAATGCTTAAAACTGCTCTATCTTCAGCATCATAATCATCAATCCAGAGTGGACGAATAAGAAGCTTTTCACCAATTTTCATTGGTTTAAAATATTCTTTCCAGTTGTTTTCCCAATCTTCATTTCTACAAGGTTTATATTCAATTGAGTGAGGAATTTTTTCACTTTCATATCTTTCTGTTAAAAATGAAATTGCTTCTTTATAATTTTCCTCAGGTGAGATATAAATGTGAACACAACCTTTTGTTCTGTCTTTTGCAAGTAACTCTTCATCAATAAGGTCTATGTTAGCAATTTCCCATGCTTCCTGTTCAAGTGTTCTGTAATCTTCAATATAAATACCATAAGGTACAGCCATACTTGCGATATCGGCTGCACGGTCAATATTTTCAGCATCTATTTTGATTTTGATTTCGGTCCAGTCCATAATCATTCTCCTTTTTTGATAAACAAAAAGCAGAGATTACTCTCTGCCTTGTTTGTTTTTTGACGATTCGATTATATCTGCTCTTTAACTTTAGCAGCCTTACCAACTCTGTCACGAAGATAATAGAGCTTGCTTCTGCGAACCTTACCGCGTCTTACTGTCTCTACCTTTGCAATGTTTGGTGAATTAACAGGGTATACTCTTTCAACACCTACACCGTATGATACACGACGTACTGTGAATGTTTCAGAAACACCAGCACCCTTGCGAGCAATGATTGTTCCTTCGAATACCTGAATTCTTTCTCTTTCGCCTTCACGAATCTTAACGTGTACTTTAACAACGTCACCGACTCTGATTGCTGGGTTTGCTTCTTTGATGCAACCCTCTGCGATTAATTTTAATGCGTCCATAACTAACCTCCGATAATTAATTTTTTCAAGTGTTCGTACCGAAGTTCAGCAGAGGACCACCCGAGATAATAGTTATTTTTTTGCAGTTTCCCACAAATGCTCTAGTATTTTATCACATGTCAAGTAAAAATGCAAGAGTTTTTGGAAATATTTTATAACAACTTTTTAGATTGACTTAACATTTTCATTGTGGCAATTATCGTCAATATAAATACGATTATTTGAAAAGCACTAAAAATATCAGTTGAATATCTTTCTGCAAGTAAACCAAAAATAATTGGAGAAAGAAGAATACTGCAATATGATATTGCACCTTGAAGACCAATAAAAGATTGAGATATATCTTTGCCCATATGAATAGGTGTTAAGTGTGTCATGTTTGGAAAAACTGGTCCATTTCCAAGACCAATAAGAAAAAGACCCACACTCGCAAAATAATAGTTTTTACTGAATGTAATCAATATTGCTGAAAACACTATTATTTCACCAATAACAATTATGGTTTTAGGTTTAATTTTATTAACCAACACACCAGAAACAAATCTACCGATTGTCATTCCAAGAAAATAGAATGTTATCATTTGTGCCGCCTTATCAGGAGTAAGCCCTTTTGAATTTACAAGGAAGGTACTGCCCCACACAAGGCAAACAGATTCTATCGCACATGAGCCGAAATAAATCACTAAGCTACTTCTTGCTATAGGAATTTTCAAAAGTTGAGAAATTGATACAACTTTTGTTTCTTCTTCAAGCACCTTTTGCTCTTTCACTTTTTTCCAAACAGGAATTGAAAGAAAACACAGTAATGTAAGAGCAAGTTGGAAAACGAACATTGTTCTGTATCCACCCTGCCAATTGTTACTGTTTTCTAATGCAAATGACATTAAAAACGGGCTTAATGTTACACCTATTCCATAGGAACAATGCAAAAAATTCACATGAGTTGCCTTATAATTAAGTGCAACATAGCCGTTAAGTACATTATCGATAGCACCTGCACCAAGCCCCAATGGAAGCGAAAACAAACAAAGCAATATAATATTATGTGAACAGGAAAAACCAAAAATTGCAACAGCAGTAAGAGCTGTACTTATTGCAACCACAAGAGGTGTTCCAAATTTTTTAGTCAATCTCACACTCAAAAGACTTGAAACAATGGTACCAACATACATAAGTCCTGTCACAAAATTCGAATACGAAATGGGCAAATCCATTTCATTATATATCGCAGGCCAGGCAGTCCCAAAAAGTGAATCGGGAATACCAAGACCTATATATGTAACGA
>JAZOWH010000156.1:0-11661 GCA_045659165.1 Candidatus Fimenecus sp.
GAATGAAGCTCGTGGAGTGAGTAACGGTGAACAAGCATATCCTTGATTCTGTCCTCAACTGTCTTTTCTGTCTTTGCACGAACAGGGTAGAGTGGAGCAGATGCTGTGTGGATATCAAAGTTGTCATAACCGTAAATACGAGTGATTTCTTCAACGATGTCAGCCTTGATAGTAACATCTTTTGTAGCTCTCCAAGATGGAACTTCAACCGTGAAATTGTCACCGTCATTAGATGCCTTGAAGCCAAGAGAATTAAGAGTATTAACGATAGTATCGTTTGCGATTTCAATACCTGTGTACTTGTCGATAAATGCCTTGTCGAAATCAAGTGTAACTGTTGGGTACTTGAATGCATATTCGTCAGTAAGAGATGAAACAACCTGTGCATCAGGGTCAATTTCCATAAGAAGATTAACAAATCTTGCGATAGCAGGAACTGTCATTTCAGGGTCAAGGCACTTTTCATAACGGTTTGAAGCGTCAGTTCTGTGTGCAAGACGAACAGTTGATTTACGAATTGATGCAGCATTGAATGTTGCTGATTCAAGTGTAAGAGTTGTTGTATCTTCTACGATTTCAGAGTCAAGACCACCCATAATACCTGCAATAGCAACAGGAGTGTTGTCGTTGCAAATCATAAGTGTGTTTTCGTCAATATTTCTGTCGATTCCGTCAAGAGTCTGGAATGTGAAAGGCTCTGCGAATCTCTTGATACGGATTTTTTCAACCTTTCTTGAGTCAAAAGCGTGCATTGGCTGACCCATTTCAAGCATAAGGTAGTTTGTAAGGTCAGCAAGAAGATTAATACCTCTCATACCACAATAGAAAAGACGGATTCTCATATTAACAGGGCTTACATTCTTTTTGATGTTTGCAACCTGTAAGCAAGAATATCTCTGGCAAAGGTTATCTTCGATTTTAAGGTCAATCTTTGGAAGATTATCGTACTGTGAAAGGTCAACCTGTGGTAATGGCTTTAATTCACGACCTGCAAGAGATGCGAATTCACGAGCAATACCATAGTGACCCCAAAGGTCAGGACGGTTTGTAAGTGACTTGTTGTCAACTTCGAAAACGATATCGTCGATTTCGTAAAGGTCTTTAATATCAGTACCATTCTTTACATCTTCAAGAATGTCCATAATACCTGAGTTGTCGTCAGAAATGCCGATTTCTTTTTCAGAACAGCACATACCGTTTGACATAAAACCTGCAAGTGGTCTTGGTGCGATTTCAATTTCACCAAGTTTAGCGCCAACCTTTGCAAAAGCAGTTTTCATACCAACTCTTACATTTGGTGCACCACATACAACATCAACGAGTTCTGCTTCACCAATATCTACTTTGAGAAGGTGGAGCTTTTCTGATTTTGGATGGTCTTCGATTTCTTTGATTTCAGCAACAACGATACCTGAAAAGTCGCTACCTTTAAAGAAAATGTCATTTTCAACTTCTGCAGTTGAGAGTGAGAATTTACGGATTAATTCCATTTTGTCAAGACCTGAAAGGTCAACGAAATCACTAATCCAGTTCATTGATAAAAACATAATTTAACTCCTCCTTCCTTAATTTTCGTCGTCTGTGAACTGTGTAAGCACTTTAAGTGAGCCACTGTTCAAATCACGGATATCTTTAACACCGTATTTCATCATTGCAAGACGAGTAAGACCAAGTCCGAATGCGAAACCTGTGTATTCTTCAGGGTCAATTCCACCAGCTTTAAGAACTTCAGGGTGAATCATACCACATGGGCAAAGTTCAAGCCAACCGCTGTGCTTACGTGAAGGACAGCCTTCACCACCACAGATAAGACAACTGATGTCAAGTTCAAAACCAGGTTCAACGAATGGGAAGAAACCAGGACGAAGACGAACCTTGATGTCTTTCTGGAATACTTCTGAAAGCATTGTTTTCATGAAGTAAATAAGGTTTGAAATTGAAATATCCTTGTCAACCATAACGCCTTCCATCTGGAAGAATGTGTTTTCGTGACAAGCGTCAGTTGCTTCGTTTCTGAAACATCTGCCTGGGAAAATAGCCTTGATTGGCATACCATCGTTTACAAGTGCATCCTTATACTTCTTGTAAATTGCATTCTGTGCAGCAGAAGTATGAGATTTTAACAACTGACCATTATCCAAATAATATGTGTCCTGCATGTCACGAGCAGGGTGGTCCTTTGGAATGTTAAGTGCTTCAAAACATTCATAGTCAGTAACGATTTCAGAATAATCTTCAATGTGGAATCCCATTGAACGGAAAACACTTTCACACTGACGCTGAACGAGTGTGATAGGGTGGTATGAACCACGAGTTAAGTTAGCAGGAACTGAAATATCAAAAACAGGTGTGCTTTCGATTTCTTTCTTTAATTCAAGCTCTTTGAGTTCCTTGCTCTTTTCTGCAATTTTTTCTTCAACATACGCTCTAACTTCGTTTACAATCTGTCCCATAACAGGTCTTTCTTCAGCAGACAATGAACCCATCATTTTAAGCATTGATGTAAGTTCACCTTTTTTACCGAGAACCTGAACTCTGAAGTTTTCGAGCTGGGCTTGTTCAGTAAATGTACTGAGTTCTGCATCCGCTTTTTGACGGATAGCTTCAAGTTTTTCTCTCATTTTTTTCTTCCTCACTTTAGTTTTTAATCGGAAATATAGGGAATAAATAAAAAAATCCCACACTCCAAAGAGTATGGGACGAATAAAATCCGCGGTACCACCCAAATTTTAGCACAAGTAATAACTTGAAAGCTAACACTTTCCGTGTTCAATAACGAGAACAAACCGTCACAGCCTACTGTTAGTTCAACTGCACCACTCCAAAGGGAACTTCAATTAAGTTTTCGTCCTATGTGCTTTCAGCCACGGCACAATTCTCTGGTAAGATTACTGACTTAATCTACTTTCTTTTTCATCGTGTTTTCAATATCCTAAGAATTATATCAAATCTTCATTTTTTAGTCAAGTATAAATTGAATATTAAATTCTGAATTTTGAATTCTGCATTAAAAAAACTCCCCGAAGGGAGTCTTTTTAATTTAAGCTTTTGTAGTTCTCTTTTTCTTTTTGAAAGAGAATACTACTGCGCCAACTGAAACGAGCATAAATGCGATAACGTAAATTGGAGCATAGCTTTCAGTTGATGTGTTAGGGATTACAGGATTTTCTGTAATTACATCACCTGATTCAGTTGTTGGCTCGTCAACTACAGGAGCATCTGTTGTTGGTTCGTCAACTACTGGCTTTTCAGCAATATCCTTTCTGATTGCAAACTGGTCAACTCTTGTTTCCTTGTTGCCTTCGATTGCATAAGAATCGAAATAGAGCATACCGCCATCAATCTGAATGTATGAGTATGATGGAACTTCAAGGTAAAGAACTGTTTCGCCATTTGGCATAAGTTTGCTTGTTTCTTTTTCAGGCTTTGCCTTATAGTGTTTAACACCGATTGTGCCGTTGATTGAATAGATTGTACCGTTAGGATTTACCTTTGCAGTATAGTCAAGACCATTGTAAGTAACATTTTCTGTTTCTGTTTCAACAATCTTGTTGTTGTCCATAACATCTGTACGCATAAACACGTGGTCATGTCCCTGGAATACAATATCAATACCGAGCTCAGGCATAAGTGACTGAAGCTGTGCACGGATTGCAATTACATCATCGTCATCATAATGTGAACCGTTTGAGTAAGGTGCTTTATGAAGAGCAACGAACTTCCAGTCAGCATCTGATGCGTTCATATCAGCCTTGAGCCATTCAATCTGTTCAGATGAAAGACCATCGTCATCACCGAGCTTGTTTGAGTCAAGAATTGCAAAGTGAGCGTTGTTGTAATCAAATGAATAGTAAACACCAAGTGTCTTGTCCTGTTCAGGAGCATTAGGGAATGTGAAGTAATAATCAAGAGCATTGTCACCCTTTGATTCGTGGTTACCTGCAACACCCATTACAGGAATGTTCATAAATGTGTTTGTTGAGTTAAACATTCTCTGCCACTGAACAAAGCTTCTGCCGTCATCAACAAAGTCACCTGTGTTAATGATGAAGTCACCATCATGTTTGCTTGTAGCATATTCAAGAGCAGGAGCAAATACTTCTTCATACTGCTTTTCTGTTGTTGACTGTGGGTCAGTCATATGGAAGAAACTGAGTGAATCTGAGTTGTCAGCTGTGTTAATAACACCTGCTTCACTCCACCAGCCTCTGTCAGCATCACCAAGACGATAAGAGTATTTTGTGTTTGGTTCAAGACCTGAAATCTTTACAGTATGACGATTTACGTATTCTTTATGGTAAATGATACCGATAAATCCAATGTCGATAGCAGGCCATTCGCGTAATGTTTCAACTTCACAATTTGTTTCGATTTTTGCCTTAACTGTTGAGCCCTTTGAGAAGTCAGGGTTTTTGCTGTAAGGAACAATCTGAACATCTGTATCTGTAATGCTGTATTTTGTGTAATAGCTGATGCTTACTTCATCAGAAGCATCTTCGCCAAGAGAAACAGAAATATGTGAAGGAAGTCTTAAGTTCTTCTGGCTGAGAGGAACCTTTACAGGACCATCAACAACGAATTTACCTTCGTGGTCAGCCATATAACCAGGGTTTTCGTCGTGAGTAAAGTCTTTCATGATTCTGTAGAATTCCTGGTCGATAATGTCAAACTGACTTTCTGTAAGATATTCATCAAGGAAAGAAAGAACAACTTCTGTAACTGTGTCACCGTCAAGCACACCGAGTGAAAGAACGATTGAAACAACGTCTGTAAGACTAAGTGAAAGAAGACCTTCTTTACCAACAATCTTGTTGATAAAGTCAACAGTTGAGTTTACGCAGTCACTGTTAATTGTGCCGATACCGAGTGAAACAGGGTCAATCTTGATTTCCTTAAGAATGTTATCAACAAGAAGCTGTTCGATAACCATATCAAGAAGAGCATCAAAGATGATTTCTGCATTTTCACCGTTGTTGAAGCGTTCAAGAGCACTCATAATGAACTTGTCGTTCTTAGGGTCTTCGTTGTTGAGAGTGTGGTTAGCAAGAACTGTTGAAGCAAGGTCACTGATAGTACCCTTGTTGCCTTCACTGCCGAAACCAAGTGTATCTTTAAATGCTGTTGATGGGTAGTCAGAAATTTCAACATTAAGGAATGTGTCAAGAATTACTGAAACCTTTTCAACTGTTGCATCGTAGTCAGTAAGGTAAGCGTTTTCAAGCTGATTACAGAGTGAACGAAGTAATGCCTTGATTGCAGTAGCAGAAACACCACCTAAAAGCTTACTGCCGATAAGGTCAGTCATAAGCTCGTTGAAATCAAGCATGGTTGTGAGATACTTGTAAAGACCACCTGCATCCTTAACGTCTTTACCAAAGCCGTAACGGAGCTGATACTGTAAAAGATTTTTTACGAAATTCTTAATATCGTCGCCACCAAAGTTGTATTTCCATGTCTGGTACTTGAATGGCTTTGCCTGAGCAACACCGTTGATATAAACTGGGATTGTTTCGTCAACGTCGTGTGTACGATATTCACATTCAACTCTGCCTGTTGCATAAGTGTCCATAGTAACAGTTCTGAACATATTTGGATAGCTGAGAATTGAAGATGTAACAATTTCGTTCATTTCGTCACCACTGTCAGTAACATATGTTGCAACGTCCTGCATGTGTGTGTGACCTGAAACAGTGTAATGCATACCTGCTTTTGCAAGTGCATCAACAACTTCCTGCCAGTTGAAAAGAACGAACTGGTCAAGAATGTCAACCTGTGTTTCCATGTGAGGAACAAGGTTGTTGTGGCACATACCGATAACTGTTTTGCCGTCTTTAACAGCTTTTTTTGTTTCAGCTACTGCCCAGTTAAGGAATTCTTCTGACATCTTACCGCCTGTTTCCTGTTCAGCTTCACCTGAATCTGTTGTGTCAGGTGAATACATCATAGCATCAAGAGCAATAAGACGGTAATCATCACTTACGTCGATAGCATAAGAAAGTGAGCCTTCTGAATTGTCAGCTTTAGCCTTATAACGGCTGTAATATCCGTCACCTTCAGCTGAGAAACCAAAATTCTTGTAAAGTGTTTCAAATTCTTCAGGAGAAGTATCAAGTTCGCTACGAAGAGCAGGGTTCTTGCTTGACTGAACAAGCTGTTCACCGTCATACATCATTGAACGCTTGTTGTTAATGTCGTGGTTACCATTGATAACATAAACTTCTATGCCTGTATCTGCTTCAAACTTTGCAAGTTTTTCTGCCTGTTCCTTGTGAGCTGCATATTCAGCGTTTCTTGTAAGGTCACCTGGCATAAGAACGAATTCGATTTCACCGTTCTTTGCTTTTAAAGCAAGGTTTGCAAGTGCTGCATCAAGAAGTTCTGGTGCAAGACCTGTTGTTGAGTTGTTGAGTAACATCATATCAACAAACTCTTGTCTGTCTTCTGCTGTTTCGCCCATTGCTGATTTTGCGAAGTAGTGAGTATCACTAAGAATAGCAAAATCCACAGTTTCTTTAGTTGATGCTATTGCAGAGAATGGAATACCAACTGCAACAATAACAACTGCAAGAATCACGCAAAGGAGCTTTTTGAAAGTTGTTTTCATTTTCTTTTCCTCCAATTTTATTTTTAAAAATAAAAATATTCATACAATTTTATCATATAAAAAAAGAAAATGCTACCCTTTTTGGTAACATTTTTCTCTTAATTTATTAATTTTTTGTTAATAAAAACCCAATATATTGTGTATTGAACAGATTTTTTACTATCTGTTGATGATATCTGACACAATCTGACCGTCCTGAATACGGATAACACGGTGTGCCTCGTTAGCAATATCATTATCGTGAGTAATAAGGATGATTGTACGACCTTCCTCGTGAAGCTCGTGAAGAATTTTCATAACCTCAACACCTGAATGTGAGTCAAGGTTACCTGTAGGCTCGTCAGCAAGGATAATAGGAGGTCTTGCAGCAACTGCACGAGCAATAGCAACTCTTTGTTGCTGACCACCTGACATCTGCTTTGGTAAGTGGTCAAGTCTGTGAGAAAGTCCCACACGATTAAGTGCAGAAATAGCTAATTCGTGGCGTTCTTCCTTTTTCATACCACGATAAACAAGAGGCAATTCAACATTTTCAACTGCAGTAAGGCTTGTGACAAGGTTAAAGCCCTGGAAAATAAACCCGATTTCCTTGTTACGGATTTCAGAAAGCTCATCATCAGTAAGTCCATCAACATCCTTACCGTTAAGAAGATATTTACCACTTGTAGGAACGTCAAGAAGACCAAGCATATTCATAAGTGTTGATTTACCTGAACCCGACTGACCGATAATTGCAACAAATTCACCGTGCTCAATAGTAAGATTCACACCATCAATGGCACGAACCTCATTCTCGCCAGGATTATAAATTTTATACATGTCTTTGATTTCAACAAGACTCATTTTATCACCACTAAAAATCAGTATTTAAAAAAGTATTGCCAATATTTTACTCTTTTATTTCTTCGAAATCAATAAACAATTTGTAAATTTTATGTGTGTTCTCACAATTTACAGGGAGATTTATACAGTGCTATAATATATAGGTATAGAAAAGATAAAAAATTCTAAAATATTTTTGTTAGGTTTTGGTATTTTCAGGCACTACTACACGAAAGGAGCAAAGTTATGGCAATAGGGAATCGAAAAATTCCCGCAACGATTTTTGAACAATGCTATAAAGACTATTATGAGAGTTTAATAAATTTTGCTCGTGCCAGACTTGGCGAGGGTGGTAGATTTGCCGAAGATTGTGTTCAGGAGGCGTATTTGGTTTTTTATAACCGATTGCAAACGGGAGAAGAATTCCTATACCCGAGGGCGTTTCTGTACAGAACTCTTGACAATATAGTCAAAAAACAGAAAACAAAAATTGTGGCGGAAGAAAGCAACACAGTTTCTCTGGATTCCCCTGAGGGTTCAGTCCAGATAGCAGCCGAAGACGGGATTGACTGCGAAGAATACATAAAGATTCTTGAAGATAGTCTTAACGACGAAGAAAAAGAGCTTTATACAGCAAAATATGTTTATAACAAAAAAATTGAAGAAATAGCAAAAATAACAGGTCTTTCCGTGGGAGCAGTAACAATGAGGCTTTCACGACTTCGTAAAAAACTAAAAAATCTTTTAGAAGATTTAATCCAATAGGAAAGGAGAAGGAATTGTGACACAACTGATTTTCAACAAAAAAATCGCAAATGACATTTTAAACGACAATATGTTGCGTGACGAGTTGATAGTAACACTTAACGAACTCATTGACGCAGAATTCTTAAAAAACGATGACGAAATAGATTTTGAACTTATTGATACATATACCGATGCTCTCAACGAGCTTTATATGGGTAAAGGCGTTCCTGCTGTATTCTGGAAATTACAGACAGTTGAAGAATTTATAAACAGCATTACCACCAACAAAAAAGTGAACCATATAGCAAAAATATTCCGAATGGCAGCCATAGCATGTGCAGTATTCGCAATTTTTGCCACATCCAACAAAGTCACATTAGAGGTGACGGGACAAGGAATAGCAAAACACGTTGCCGAGGCAGTTCAGGAAATTTTAACAGGAGAAGTTTTCAAAGAAATTTCTTCGCCAACAACTTCGGCAGACGAAAATAATCCTGATTCATTCTCCGTAATAGGAACAGATGAAGAATTAACAGGTGAGCAGGAGTTGACGGATTCACCATCATCACAGATAATTCCACAGCTACCTGAATTCCCACAGATGGAACTTACAGAACAAACAAAAACAGAGTCCACAACGGGAAAACAGATTAACTCAGGTTTACCTGACTTTTCACAGATTGTAACCACCACAACACAAAAGGAGACAACCACAAAACCAAGGCAGGAAACAACTACAAAAAAACAGGAAACCACCACGAAGAAACCAACGTCACAGGTTACTCCTGAAAATCCAAATCTTCCTGAAGTTTTACATCCAACAACTCCACCAAAAGTGGAAACCACAACAAAACCAAAGGATGAACCATTCACACGTGTTGACGAGGATGTAACATCAGCACCAACTGTGGTTAAGCTTTCAGGTGAATTCCATAAGGATTTCAAACGGGATTATGTTATAGGTGAAGAGGCTGATTTCAATGGGCTTACCGTAAAAGCAAAATACGATAACGGTACCACAAAGACAATACCGTTAAGTCAATGTAAGGTTTCAGGCTTCTCTACAACATCACCAAAAAATTGTATTGTAACGGTTGAGTATGAGGGTTGCTCATTCAGTTTCTTAATCCGTGTATCAAGTGAAGCCACAACAAAGCCGACTACAACGGAAACTACCACCCAGAAACCTACAACAACCCAAAAACCAACAACTACAAAACCTCATAATCCTGACTTGCCAACGGTTTTAACTCCGACAGACCCGCCAACTCAGGAAACCATAACAAAACCAAAGGATGAAACCTTTACACGAGTTGATGAAGATAAAACATCAGCACCGTCAGTAGTCAAATTGATAGGTGATTACGATGCAGATTTCAAAAAGGACTATGTTGTGGGTGAAAAAGCCGATTTCAGCGGACTTACAGTTCTTGCTTTATACGACAGTAACGAAACGAAAGAAATTCCGTTAAGTCAGTGTAACGTTTCAGGATTTTCAACTGAAACAGCAGGAAGCCGAGTAGTAACCGTTGAATACGAAGGTTGTACATTCAGTTTCATAATCAGAGTAAAGGAGGCAAATTAATATGAAAAAAATAACAGTAAAACTTGCACTTGTATTATCAATTCTATTCACATTTGTTGCGATGCTTTCACTCCATGGTCTTGCAGCAGAAGAAACAGAAACAATAACCATTGATAAGGTGGGTACATTCTATTACACGGTAGAAAATAATGAAATTACCATTACGCAATTTAAGCCTATGTCACCTTATGCTAATATAACCATTGAAATTCCTGAAACCTTTGAGGGTGCAACGGTTAGGAAAATCGGAGAAAAGGCATTTTATAGTAATGTAAAACCTTATGTTAAAAAGGTTGTACTTCCTGACACAATCACTTATGTTGGTGACTATGCCTTCTATGATACTGATATAGAGGTAAATGTGCCTATATATCTTGAATATGCAGGTGATAGGTCATTTGGTTGCACAAAGCTCACAACAACCAGATTGCCAAGCACATTAACAACCATTGGTGCATGTGCTTTTATGGACTGTGACTCAATTGTTGATGTGAACTTTTCTTCTTCACTTAAAAAGGTGGGTAACGATGCATTCTCTGATTGTGACGGAATCACAGAAATTGTTTTCCCAAACGGAATTGAATATATCGGAGCATTTGATAATTGTTCAAAGCTTACAAGCATAACAATTCCTAATATGAAAAACGGCACAATTAACGGCAGTTTTGAAAATTGTAAGGCACTTAAAAATGTTACAATCGGTAATCTTGAGAATACAGTTGTTGGCAGATATACTTTTTCCGGTTGCACTGCTCTTGAAAGCTTCCATTTTGCCAATGTAGAAGACAGTGAATTGTGTGAGTACTTCTTTAAAGGTTGTACATCACTTAAAACTGTAACATTTAATGAAATAGACAATTGCACATTAGGTGAAAATTTCTTTGCCGGTTGTACTGCACTTGAAAGTGTAAACTTTGGGGATGTTGCGAGTTTTACAATTCCTGCAAATATGTTCAAAAACTGTACTTCATTAAAGAGTGTTTATTTCGGTGAAGTGTATGGCCTTACAATATCCGAAAACGCATTTAAGGGTTGTACTTCACTTACTAATTTTAACTATTCAAAACTCAGAAATGTGACAATCGGTGCTTATGCTTTCAGCGAATGTGAATCTTTGACTTGGTTTAATTTTGATGCTGTTGACAGTATTGATGGATATGCATTTTCAAAATCAGGACTTCAAAGTGTAGAAATTCCTCAAGGTCTGACTTTAGCACCTTATGCTTTCGCTGATTGTCCAAATCTTCAAACTGCAGTGCTCAATGGCTCTGTTCCTGAAAGTGTGTTTGAAAATTCTACCGGATTGAAAGAGGTTACACTTGCACTTTCATTGGAAATTCCAAAACGAGCATTTTATGGTTGTACTGCACTTGAAAAGGTAAGTGCACCAAAATCCACAACAATAAGAAACAGTGCTTTTTATAATTGTAAAGCATTGAAAACATTTGAATACAAACAGATTACAAGCCTTGAAAGTTATGCTTTCTATGGTTGCTCAAGCATTGATAACATTGACCTTTCAAAGTTCAGAGGTGCATTTTATGTGCTTCCGAGTTACGCTTTTTACGGTTGCAAATCCCTTAAAAACATAGGAAACTGTAGTCCGTGGGAAATTGAGACATATGCGTTTTATGGTTGTTCTTCTCTTGAAAGCTTTGATTTTTCACAAACTGACACAATCTATGAATATGCATTTGCAAAGAGCGGATTGACTAACGTTGACTTATTATCTCAATATTGTGCAGTCGGCCGTCGTGCATTCCAGGCATGTAACAATATTAAAGAGTTATATTTTAAATACGATGTATTTCTCGGTGAAGAAGCCTTTGCAGACTGTGAAGGACTTGAATCCATTATAATCGGTGATGATGTTGAATTCATAGGAAGCTGTTATCAAAGCAAC
>JAZOWH010000157.1:0-4578 GCA_045659165.1 Candidatus Fimenecus sp.
ATGTGTGACTATTATTTATGAAACGGAGGAGTAGTAATGAAGAGAACTTATCAGCCAAAGAAACGTCATCGTAAGATGGAACATGGCTTCCGTAAGAGAATGTCTGACAGAAATGGCAGAAAGGTACTTGCTCGTAGAAGAGCAAAGGGAAGAAAGCAGTTGACATATTAATTTGTCGATTGGGTAGAAAAATTGAAACAGACAGTAACAATTAAAAGCAACTGTGATTTCCGTAGAATTTACGGCAAAGGTAAATCATTTCAAGGTCCTGCACTGGTTTCTTATGTATTAAAAAACCGTGCGGGAATTTGTCGTATAGGAATAACTACATCAAAAAAGATTGGTAATGCTGTTGAAAGAAACAGGTCACGACGTGTTATAAGAGCAGCTTACAGTATGATTGAAGATAGAATTCAAGGAGATTACGATTTTGTTTTTGTTGCCAGGGCAAAGACAAAATACATCAAAAGCACAAAGTTAGCTGAGATGATGCTTTCACAACTGACACAGGCAGGAGTTATAGATGAAAAAACTGATAATTAAAGCAATCAGATTTTATCAAAGAAAAATATCTCCTTTATTTGGTCCACGCTGTCGTTATTATCCCACCTGTTCACATTATGCTGTCGAAGCAGTTGAAAGATATGGAGCGATTAAAGGCTCCATTCTTACTGTTTTAAGACTTTTACGGTGCAACCCTTTGTTTCCGGGAGGATATGACCCTGTTCCGGAAAAAAAGGAAAAAAGAAAAAAAGACTAAAAGAGGTCCCTTAAATTTCGGAGGACAAAATGGATTTTATCAGAGAAATATTTTCAATTCCTTTTGGTTATCTCATAGGATTTTTCTATGAAATCAGTGATAACTACATTTTATCATTGTTGCTAATGACAATCTGCGTTAAGCTTATTTTACTTCCGTCCTCGATAAAGCAACAAAAGGGTATGGTTAAGACCCAGAGAATGCAACCAAAAATTAAAAGAATAAGAGAAAAGTATGCCGGTAACCAGCAGAAGATGAATGAAGCAATGAATGAGCTTTACGCAAAAGAAGGCTATTCATCAATGACTGGTGGATGTTCAGGTATGCTTATTCAATTCCCAATCATGATGGGTGTTTATTTTGTTAATTACAAAATTCTTGACTATGTTCTTAGAATTCCAGAAGAAACACTTAATGTAATAAAAGATGCAGTAAGAGCATTACCAGAAGAAACATTAGGAAAAGTATCAAATCTTGAATATCAGATTGAATTACTTGCAATTCAGCATTTTGATAAACTTGATTTAACAGGAGTACCTGCAGATGTAATTAATAAAATCCAGGTATTCAAAGAAAACTTTAACCTTTTTGGCGTTGACCTTTCAAGAACTCCATCAACAGATATGGGTTGGGATTTATTATGGCTCATCCCTATTCTCACAGGTGTAACATCACTTATGATGGGTGTTTATACATGGCTTCGTCAGAAAAAGACAAATCCTGAAATGGCAAAAAATCCATCAATGGGTTGTATGTCACTTATGACACCTGCTATGAGTATTTATTTCTCATTCCTTTTCCCTGCAAGCGTTGGTGTATATATCATACTTTCAAGTTTCCTTTCATTTATTCAGATGATTATTACAAACAAAGTATTCTCACCAAAGAAATTACTTGCAAAACAGATGGTTGAAGAAACAATTAACCGTAGAGCAAGAGAAAAAGTACTTAAAAACATATCAGAAAAGAAAAACGAAGAATAATAACTGAGGTATAAATATATGATTAAAGAGGCAATCGGAACCGGTAATACGGTTGACGAGGCAAAAGCCGCAGCGATGCTCGAATTGGGCTTAAGCGACTTTGACGAATTTACTGTTGAAGTTTTACAGACTCCAACAAAGAAAATTCTTGGCCTTTTCGGTGGTAATCCTGCAAAAGTAAAGGTTTCTGTTACTCTTCCAGACCCAAAACCTGAAAAGAAACAGAACAAAACTCAGAAACCTGAGAAAAAACAGGAAAAGAAACCTGAAAAGAAAGTTGAAACAAAGAAACAGGAAGTTAAAGAACCTGTTAAAGAAGAAAAAAAGGCAGAAGAACCTGAATTAAAGGAAACAAACCTTTATGGTAAAACTGCTGATTACATTATTTCCATCGTGAAATCACTTGGTATGGAAAATTGTACAATCACAGAAAAATCAAATGATGAAGAAATTTCTTTTGAACTTGATTGCGGTGATGATTACGGTATTATTATCGGCAAACGCGGTGAAACACTTGACGCTATTCAGTACCTTGCAAGAATGGTTGCAAACAAAGGTAACTCAAGCTATAAGAGAGTTTCAATCAATGTTGGTAATTACAGAGCAAAGAGAGAAGAAACACTTCGTATCCTTGCAAGAAAAACTGCGATGAAAGCTGTTCGTCAGAGCAGAAACATCTCACTTGAACCAATGAATCCTTATGAAAGAAGAATTATTCATACAGCAGTTCAGGAAGTTGAAGGTGCAACATCACATTCAATCGGTTCAAATCTTGACAGACGAGTTGTAATTTCTCCAGTTGAAGGTGCAAAGAATAATGGTGGCAACCGTGGAAGAAACAACAGAAACGGTGGCAGAAGAGAAAAGAAAGAAGCATACAAGCCAGAAATTTCTCCAGACAGAACACCAAAGAGTGATATCGACGGTTCAGCACTTTACGGAAAAATCGACATTCGTTCATTTAATACAGAAGAATAAAAATTAAACGGCGGTGGTAGGAATACTTTCCGCCGTTTTAGTTTATTTAAGGAACAGATAATTATGGAATATTTTGCAAAGGAATATGATATAGCAGTTATTGGCGCAGGTCATGCAGGTATTGAAGCAGCATTGGCTTCGGCAAGACTTGGTGCATCAACAGTTATTTTTACCATAAATATGGATTGGGTTGGTAATCTCCCTTGTAACCCATCAATTGGTGGTACATCAAAAGGTCATCTTGTTCGTGAAATTGATGCCCTTGGTGGTGAAATGGGTAAAGCTGCTGATAAAAACTCAATACAGACAAGAATGCTCAACCGAGGAAAAGGCCCTGCGGTTCATTCATTGCGTGCTCAGATTGACAGACGTGATTATTCCAAATATATGAAACATACTTTGGAATTACAGGAAAATCTTGATATGAAACAAGCAGAAATCGTTGATTTATATAAAGATGGCGATTTATACTGCCTTAAAACACAGCTTGAAGCAATATACAAGGCAAAAGCAGTTATTATTGCAACAGGTACTTTCCTTGGTGGTAGAATATATATCGGTGATGTTTCTTATGAGAGTGGTCCTGATGGTATGTTTGCTGCAACTCGTCTTTCAGAAGCACTTTATAAAATGAATATTCCTTTAAGAAGATTCAAGACAGGTACGCCATCACGAGTTAATAGACGCAGTGTTGATTTTAGTGGATTGGAAGTTCAGGAGGGTGACGAACAGGTTGTTCCTTTCTCTTATGAAACAGAAATCTTGCCTGAAAATAAGGAAGTTTGTCATATTACATATACAAACGAGGAAACAAAAAGAATTATTCTTGAAAATATTCATCGTTCCCCTCTTTATTCAGGAAAAATCGAAGGTGTAGGACCAAGATATTGTCCAAGTATTGAGGATAAGATTGTAAGATTTGAAGAAAAAGAAAGACACCAGCTTTTTATTGAGCCTTGTGGACTTGATACTGAAGAACTTTATCTTCAGGGAATGTCATCTTCACTTCCAGAAGATGTACAGTTGAAATTCTTAAAGAGTATCAAAGGGCTTGAAAATGTTGAGGTAATGCGAACAGCCTATGCAATTGAATACGATTGCGTTGACCCATTGGCACTTAAAGCCTCACTTGAATTCAATGATATCCCTTACCTTTTCGGTGCAGGTCAGTTTAATGGTTCATCAGGATACGAAGAAGCTGCCGCACAAGGACTTATTGCAGGTGTTAACGCAGTTCGTAAAATTCAGGGAAAAGAACCATTTGTGCTTGATAGAGCAAGTTCATATATCGGAACTCTTATTGACGACCTTGTTACAAAAGGATGTTCTGACCCATACAGAATGATGACTTCACGAAGTGAATACAGACTTTTGCTTCGTCAGGATAATGCTGATATAAGACTTACTGATTACGGATATGAAATCGGACTTATCGGGGAAGAAAGATATGAGAAGTTTAAAAATAAACTTGAACTTATAAAACAAGAAAGAGAAAGAGTTGAATCTGTCACTATTCCCCCATCAAATGAAATCAACGAGGTACTTGTTTCACGTGAAACAGCACCAATGAAAACGGGAATAAGACTTGCTGAACTTATCAAAAGACCTCAGCTTGACTATAAGTGTCTGACACCTTTTGATAAAACACGACCAGAATTACCAGCAGATGTGTTTGAACAAGTTGAAATCGACCTTAAATATGAGGGATATATCAAGCGTCAACAGGCAAAGGTTGATGAGATGAGAAGACTTGAAGTTAAGAAAATTCCTGTTGATATTGATTATGACGATGTTTATTCTCTCCGACTTGAAGCAAGAGAAAAACTTAAAAAGGTTAAGCCTGAAAGTGTTGGACAG
>JAZOWH010000158.1:0-4383 GCA_045659165.1 Candidatus Fimenecus sp.
TAAAGCTATGAGTTCTCTTAAATTCCCTAATGACAAGCAAATGCTTCGCAAGGCCAACGATTACCTTATAAATGTGGGAGTAACAAATGGTTGAAACAATTGTAAATGAAATAACAGTATTTTTGCAGGATAAAGTTCCTGAAGAACTTATTGCGTTTGTAATTTCGCTTATGCCTGTTCTTGAATGTCGAGGCGGTATGATTGCAGCAAGACTTATGGAAATTCCATTCCTGAAAGCCTTTTTGATTTGTTATCTCGGAAATATGTTGCCCATACCATTCATTATCTTATTCATCAGAAAAATATTTGAATTTTTGCGTCGTTACAGTTTCTTTGAAAAAATCATTACAAAGCTTGAAGCTAAAACAGACAAAAATAAAGATAAGATTTTAAGATACGAATCTTGGGGGCTTTTAATCTTTGTTGCAATTCCTTTGCCAGGTACTGGTGGATGGACAGGTGCATTGATGGCAGCGCTTCTTGATATCCGTTTCAAACGCGCTTTACCTATCATCGCACTTGGTGTGCTTATAGCAGGATTTATTATGTCAGCCCTTACCTACGGTCTTTTCCAGATGTAAAACTAAAAATAAAAAAAATAAACCGATGATACTTTTATATCATCGGTTCATTTATTATTTACTTTGAAATAATTATTCAGCGTCTGTGTTAGGAATAACTGGTTCCTCTGGAACAACAACTACATCTTCAACTGTTGTTTCTTCTTCGATTGGTTCATCACAGAAGAGACAAGCTGCACCTACTACTGGAATTGCACTTACGAGAACAAGAACTGCGCTCATAACGATAGCCCATTTAGTGAACTTGTTTTTCATGCCTTTCACCTCCTTGAAACATGCTTGTCTTTTGAATTTATGTCAAACTCATCACAACGATAAGCAAGAACAAATTTTCAATCAATAAGAATGCCTAATTTCACTAGTTTTTTCTATTTGATAGCATTATAACACATCATTTTTAAAATTACAACTAGAATTTCACACTTTTTTATAAAATTTTCAAAAAATTTTTCTGAACACGCTGTGCAAAAACAACAAATGCCACCATCTTTCTATATTTTGATTCTATGTGTGGGTTTTGTGCAATATGAATATAAGAGATAATAATTTATTATGTATTTTGTTTTTCGCTTTTTACACAGTTTTTGTTGTAATTTCACAAAGAATGTTGTACAATAATACTATAAACAATAAGGGGGATTCTTATGCCAAGTACAAATATCTCAAAAATAAGAACAAAAAACAATAATTTGCTTCTTCGTGTTGCTAAAGGTCATTTCGCAACAAGTAGTTCACATAGCAACTATTACATTGATGTTGCTGCACAAAAATCCCGTCTTTCTGAAGCAAAAGCAATCGCACAGGAATTATGTAAAAACCACAAATACAGCAATTGTCTTGTTGACACTGTACTTTGCCTTGATGGTATGGAGGTTGTAGGTACTTGTGTTGCAGAAGAGCTTACAAAAAATGACTATGTAAACATCAATGCACATCAGACAGTTTATGTTATTACTCCTGAAATAATCAATGGCTCACAGCTTATGTTCAGAGACAACATTGTTCCTATGATTAAGGGTAAACACGTGTTGATTATCGCAGTTTCTGTTGCATCTGGTAATACAGCTCGTTCTGCTATTGAGGCAGTTAAATATTACGGTGGCGAGGTTGCCGGTGTTGCATCAATTTTCGCAACATCAAAAGACATTAATGGTTATGAAGTGAATTCAGCCTTCAATCCAAACGACTTACCTGATTACTTTAGCTGTCCATCTTACGAATGCCCACTTTGTAAAGAAGGCAAAAAGTTAGATGCACTCATCAACTGTCACGGATATTCAAAACTTTAATAGAAAAAGGAGGTGTTTTCACCTCCTTCTTTTTTTGCAAAATAAAAAGCGATGAGAATCAACTCATCGCTCTTTTTGTTGTATAATTTTTCACATCTGATTTCAGATGCTTTTCATTAGATTACTGTCCTAAAATTGGAGTGTAGTTAAGATAACCTGCATCCAACCAAACAACTTCGAATGAATATTTGCCGTCAGAAAGTCTCTTTCTTACATAATAGTCATAGCCCTTGTTGAGAGACCAAGATTTCTTTTCAACAAATCCATCACCTGTTGGTCTGTTATCCTGACCTGTAAGGTCCTGAAGACCTGCTTCAAGTGCATCAGCCATATCCTCATTGTCTACAATAAGAGTTGCCTTTACAACGTTTCTGTTAGGGTTACAAAGACCGAATTTGAAACCAGTAATCCACCAGTGTTCCTGTTCATATCTTGTGAAAAGTGGTTTCTTTGCCTTGTAATCATCTGTTGAATGGTAGTAATCGAAATGCATTTCAAGAAGGTTTTCATCATCAGCACATTTGTAGAAAGCGAAATCTGCATTTTCAGGTTTCTTTGTATAAACACCTAATTCAGCACCTTCAAGAACGCCATACTGACCCTTCCACCACTGAAGTCTCCAAAGAAGGTCGTCATATTCAAAGTCAATCTTGAGAGTCTTATAACGCATTGTTAAATATGCAGCAGCCTGGTCATAAACATCTGTGAAACCGAAATAACGCTGCCATGAATCAACGTCAGTATAGTAGATATCCTGTTTAGGGTCATACTTATAACCGAATTTACCAAGGATTTCGTTTGTTGTAACTGCATAGTCTTCAAGACCTGCAACTTTTCTTAAGATTTTACGAGCATCCAACGCTGTAACACCTTTGTCGTTGTTTACGTTCAATGCAAGAACCTGTTCCTCAGTAGGAGTAATTTTACCAGCAACAATCTGAAGAACAATACGAGCGTCTGCAGCAGTAACTTTACCGTCGCCGTTACCGTCACCCAATACTGGTTCTGTTGCTTCAGCTGAAGCCATAAGAGCACCGAAAGGAACTGCAGTAATTAACATTACCAATGCCAAAACGAATGAAAATAACTTTTTCATCAAATATCGCCTCTTTCTATAATTTGTAAAATTGATACACTATATTATTACATAATTATCAATTTTTGTCAACTAAACGATTCCCCGCTACTGTCTTACAAAAGGATAATCATTTCTCATTTTCTACTCTTTTCATATGTGAAAACTTCTCGCCCCAGCTGTTTGCCCAACTTTCACAATAGAGTTTATAATATGAAACATTGTTCTTTTCTCTGTACTTTGCGAAGAAATTACACCATACAGCTGATGGAATTGCAACAACAATATAATAAAGAGGTCCAAGCAAAAGGCATTGCCAAGTATGACCATATTCATGAATTCTTGTGTTATATGTCCACTTCTTATTAGGATGGTCTTCTCTCATAAAAATGAACAAGCCCATTGAAAGCCCACCCTGATTCCAAGGTATATAGACAATGTTAGCATATCCGAATTTCTGGCTTTTATATCCTTTGACCTTTGTACAAATCAAATATGCAATCAACCCAACAATATTTACCGGCAAACACCAAGTCCATTGAACAACATAAAAGAACACATCGAAGAGCTTACTTCTTTTTACTGTTGGTGCAGTTTGATTTATATCAATTTTATTCATTTTTAACTCCCCTTTACTTTGCCTCTTGCATTAACTGTTTTCTCAATTCTTCTTTTTCTATAAGAATTATGTATTCACCATTTTCGTTTTTATCAAGTGTATGTCCTTGACTTTCGTCATTATCCTTACCAAGCCAAGTATTCTCAAGCTTTTGTCCTGAAAGAACTTCACATCTTGCTTTTTCTTCCATAGTCAATGTAACACTACCATATTTATGCTTTGTAGCAATGGCAGCACGAATCATTGTGTGGTCATCCTTAGTCATTTTAAACCTTCTTAAAAGAAGATATGAAACAAACGCACAAACCATTGGAATTATAGCAACACAAAGACGGATTCCGAATATTGCTGAATCAGGCTGCTCTACAAATTCAGTGGCTTCACTATTTGTATCAAGACCAAATCCGCCAAGAATAAGTGTTACAATAAATGTGTTAATACCACCTGTCACCTGCTTGACCATTGTATTACATGTTGAAACAACACCCTCACGACGACGGCCTGTAATCAACTCATCCACATCGGTCAAATCAGGAAAAACATTGTTACAAACAAATCCTATTCCGCTCATACCGAACGGATAGAAAACAACACCTAAAATCATAAGAATAAGCATATAAGTGGCCTTTGGTGTACCGGGTTGACTTGCTGTAACTATAAGACCGATAGCCAGACCCAAAATCATAAACGGAGTTACGATTGTGCCACATTTTTTCTTGCCATACTTCATTGTAAGAGCATAATTAAGCGGGAACGCAGCTGTCTCAAAAATTCCGGCAAATGTGTTGAAAATCGGATAGAATTTATATTGATTTGCAA
>JAZOWH010000159.1:0-2163 GCA_045659165.1 Candidatus Fimenecus sp.
TGGCTTAAAATTGCCTGTGCACTTACACCTGCTGCAACTATCGCAATCTTCATCATTCCTTCAGCAGCAAGTGAAACAGTTAAGCTTATCTGGTTTGCATTGGCATATATCGTATGGGATACAGCATACACACTTTGTGACGTACCTGCTTTCGGTATCATCACAGCTATGACAAGTAATGTTGAAGAAAGAAATACTATTCTTTCTCTTAAAGGTATCAGCGCTGGTATAGGTACAGCTCTTACAACAGTTCTTGTAACAGTTCTTATCAGTGAATTCATCGGTATGGGTTATGGCCCTGTTTCTATTGTTGTTGCAGTTGTAGCTATGGCAACAATGCTTCCTGTAATTAAACATTGTCAGGAAAGAAACAAAACAATTGACGAAGAACAGTTCACAGTTAGAAGAATGCTCAAGTATGTTATCAGCAATAAATATCTTCTTATTTACTATCTTGGATACATCTTCTATTCAGGTGCACAGACATACAATGCTTTACATATGATTACAGCATACTATATCTACAACAATTCTCTTGCATCTCTTATTACAGGTACAGTTGCTGCATTACCACAGCTTATTATGGCTCTTCTTGTTCCAAAAATTATCAGAAAAATGGATAAGACAAAGCTCTTCAGAATCAGTGCTCTTGCAACTATTCTTTTGTCTTTCCTTATTCTTCCTACAAGAGAAAACTTCATTCTCTTCGTTATTACATTTATGCTCCGTTCAATTCCTCTTGGTATTATCGGTGTACTTTCATTCACATTTACTCCTGACTGTGCAGAATATGGCCAGTACACAACAGGTACAGAAGCAAAGGGTATCACATTTGCTATCCAGACATTCGCAGTTAAACTTGCAGCAGCTATTTCCGGCTCAATGGGACTTGCACTTCTTGGCTGGTTTGGCTTCAAGTCAGAGTTCGTAATTGATGGCGTAAAACAGTCAGTAAGCAGCTTTGAAGACCTTTCAAAAATCAATGCTGTTGCATTACAGACAAGCGAAGCACTTGACGGTCTTTGGTTCACATACAACGTTGTGCCTATCATCGGCCTTGTTATCGCTTTGATTATCTGGAGTTTCTATAAACTCAACGACAAGGATGTACAGGTTATGGCAGACTGCAACGTTGGTAAGATTACAAGAGCTGAAGCTGACAAACTCCTTTCAAAGAAATATTAATATTTCCATATTGAGGAAAACAGAAAGAACCAAGGTCATAAGACTTTGGTTCTTTTTACTTATTCACTATCTTGCGTTTTTGATTTTACCATAGTATAATAATTTTATAAAATTTGTAAAATTAAGGGGAAACAGATATGAAAATAGCGAAAAAGATTTTATGTATTTTCCTGATTATCGTTATGCTCTTTAATCTTTCATCGGTATCTTTTGCTGCATTCGAAGGAATCAGCGAGGGCATATGGAATAAATCCTGGGAAATCCAAACAGATTCAAACAAATCTGCTGTAACAATGTTTGTTGGTAGTGATGAAAACGACAGAACAATTGCTTGGTATTCTGATGCTGAAGCGGGATATGTTGAACTTAAAACTCTCAAAGGCAGTGAAAAAATCGACGCATATGCGAAAAAGACTCCTGAGGGTGACAATCGTTTATGGGTAACTCTTACTGACCTTGATGCAGGCATTTATTCCTATAAGTGTTTCAGCGGTGATTTTGAGTCAAAACCATACACATTTACCATTGAAGATAACGACAACAGCACTGTTCTTTATGTTTCTGATATTCATGTTACCGATGACAACGAAGAAAATCCAAATGAACTTCGTGATACATCATATCAATGGAATGAAGTCCTTGAAGATGCTGTAAAGACTGCTGGTTTCCAAGGAAATACAATTGACGCAATCGTTTCAGCTGGTGACCAGGCATCAGAAGGCTTAAGAAACGAATACGAAGGTTTGAGCTCACCTGCTCTTATCAAGTCAATTCCATTTTCAATTGCTGTGGGAAATCACGACAGAAAAAGCGTTGGATATAAATACTATACTGCTTATCCAAATGAGCCTGAACAGACATTCAAGTCATATATAGGTACTGACTATTGGTTCAGACAGGGCGATGCACTTTTCCTTATCCTTGACTCCTGTAATGTTTCAATGAAAGAACATTATAAATTCATGAAAAGCGCAACAG
>JAZOWH010000160.1:0-11005 GCA_045659165.1 Candidatus Fimenecus sp.
AGTTCATAGATAGTATCTGTCTGGTCACCATTAGTAACAATAGTTTTATTACCAAGAACTCTTACAGGATAATAGATAATAAGATGAGGGTCAGTCATTTTTGACTCGTCGAAAGCTTTTGTACGCATTGCATCGCCTTCAGCAACAAAAACTCTGTTACGGCTGTTAACACTTCTACCCATTATAAAATAAGCAGTAACAGCTTTTTTACCGTCAGCACTTTTACCAATGATAATACCTCTACCATGGTATGGAAGTGAATTAAGTTCGCATTCAAGTGACTTGATTTCCATTTGAATATCCTCCGTTTATTTAATATATGTCTTACCGTTTTCAATAACAATTTTATCATCACAGAAAAGTTGAACTGCTTTAGGAAGAATTTTCCATTCAACTTGTTCCATAATTCTTTTTTGTAAACTTTCAGGTGTATCATCATCCATAACATCAACTGATTTCTGAAGGATGATAGGACCAGCATCACATTCTGCAGTTACAAAATGAACAGTAGCACCTGAAACCTTAACGCCTTTTTTCAAGGCTTCTTCGTGTACATGCAACCCATAATATCCCTTGCCACAGAAAGAGGGGATAAGAGCAGGGTGCACGTTAATCATTTTATTCTTGAAAGCATCACAAACATTTTCATCAAGGATGGTCATAAACCCAGCATATACAATGAGGTCTGCCTTTTCTTCTAAAAGCAAATCTCTCATTGCACAACTGTATGATGAAATATCGTTGTAATCTTTTCTGATAAGTGTTCTTGTTTTAATTCCGTTTGTTTCAGCACGGGTAAGAGCATAGGCATCGGCTTTAGAAGCAATTACACATGTAATTTTTCCGTCACCAAGTTCTCCTCTTTTTTCTGCATCAATAAGTGCTTGTAAGTTTGTACCTCCACCGGATACAAGAACAACAATTCTCTTACTCATTATAAAAGCACCTTCTCGTCGCCTTCGATGATTTCACCGATTACGTAAGCGTCAATGCCATTGTCTTTAAGGATAGAGAGAGAAAGTTCTACTTCGTTAGCAGGAACTACAATGCTCATACCAACACCCATGTTATAAGTGTTGTACATATCACGTTCAGGAATATTGCCCCATTTAGCAATAACATCAAAGATAGGAAGTACTTTTACAGCAGATTTATCAATCTTTGCACAAAGTCCGTCAGGAATTGAACGTGGAATATTTTCGTAGAATCCGCCACCTGTAATATGAGAAATGCCTTTTACGTTTACTTTTTCGAGAAGAGCAAGAACAGGCTTAACATAAATCTTTGTAGGAACAAGTAAAGCCTCTGCAATGCTCTTGCCATCTAATTCTTCACGAGGAACATAAAGTTCAGGGTTATTGTTATCAATATCAAAAACCTTACGGCATAAGCTGAAACCATTTGAATGAATACCAGTTGATGGAAGAGCAATAACCACATCACCTGCAGCCATCTTGCTGTTATCAATCATTTTTGGTTTATCAACTACACCTACTGCAAAACCTGCAAGGTCATAGTCTTCTTCAGGCATTAACCCAGGATGCTCAGCAGTTTCACCACCGATAAGTGCAGCACCTGACTGAACACAACCTTCAGCAACACCGCCTACGATTTCTGCAATCTTTTCAGGAACATTTTTACCGCAAGCAATATAGTCAAGGAAGTATAAAGGCTTTGCACCAACACAGATAATATCGTTAACGCACATAGCAACTGCGTCGATACCAATTGTATCGTGCTTATCCATAAGAATAGCAAGTTTAACCTTTGTACCGCAACCGTCAGTACCAGAAACAGAAATAGGATGTTCCATTCCGGCAACACAGCTAAGGTCAAAGCAACCACCGAAACCTCCTACATCATCCACAGAACCCTCATTACGAGTTCTAGCAACATGTTTTTTCATAAGTTCTACTGATTTATAACCAGCAGTAATATCTACGCCTGCAGCTGCATAGCTAGCAGAGAAAGAATTTTTATGTTCCATTTTATATTCTCCTGTATGGTTTATTTATTCTTTTCCAGTCCAACAATAGGTGCAAACCTTGTCAGCTGGAAGTCCTATAGCTTTTATTATTCCGTCAATAGATTGGAATTCAAGAGATGTAAAGTGTAATTTTTCACAAATAGCATTTCTTAATTTCATACCACGTTCAGTTGAAGAATCAATATATTCATCAATATATTTTATTCCTTCTTCGCCTTCAAGCTCTACAATAGTGCTTCGTGCAATCAATTCCATTTCTGAAGTTGCTCTTGAGAAATTAAGATATTTGCAACTGTACATAATTGGTGGACAAGCTGAACGGATATGAACCTCTTTCGCACCATTTTCATAAAGAAACTCAACTGTTTCACGGAGCTGAGTTCCACGCACGATACTATCATCAACAAAAAGTAACTTTTTACCGTGAATTAAATCGTGAACAGGAATCTGCTTCATTTTAGCAACTCTGTTTCGCTCATCCTGATTAGCTGGAGTAAAACTACGAGCCCAAGTAGGTGTATACTTGATGAAAGGACGAGAAAACTGAATTCTGCTTTCGTGAGCATAACCAATAGCATGAGGGGTACCTGAATCAGGAACACCACTTACATAGTCAATATCCTGTGCTATCCCATTCTTACGGTCTGTTTCTGCCATTATTCTACCATTATTGTATCTCATTACTTCAACATTCACACCTTCATAGCATGATGTTGAGTAACCGTAATAAGACCAAAGGAAGGCACAAATTTTAGTTTGACTTCCTGCCTCTTTCAAAACTTTAAAAGAATCGGCAGTAAATTCAACAATTTCACCAGAGCCAAGTTCTTTATAGTCGTTATAGCCCAATTTCTTGTATGCAAAGTCTTCGAATGAAACACAATATCCATCATCATTTGAACCAATTAAAACTGGGATTCTACCTAATTTATCACGAGCAGCAATAATTGAGCCATGATTTGTAAGGATTAAAATTGAAGCTGAACCTTCAATAAGACTTTGCGCATAAGCGATACCATCAGCAAAATTGTCCTTCTGGTTAATCATAGCAGCAACAAGTTCGGTAGAGTTAATACCTTCATTTGTCATTGCACCAAAATGACCACCATTTGTAAAGAGATAATCCTCTACAAGTTTTTCTTTATTGTTGATTAAGCCAATGATACAAATAGCATACAAACCAAGTTTTGAACGAACAAGAAGTGGTTGAGCATCAGAGTCACTGATACATCCGATTACCGCATTACCTTTCATTTTGTTTGATATGTTTTCAAACTTTGTTCTGAAAGGTGAATTTTCAATTTTATGAATTTTACGTTGTAATCCTTTTTGCTCGTCGTAGGCAGCCATACCGCCACGACGAGTACCAAGGTGAGAGTGATAGTCAGTGCCGAAAAACACATCTAAAACAGTATCATTCTTGCTGACTGCACCAAAAAAGCCACCCATAAAATATACCTCTTATGCAAAGAAAAGTTCTGAAAGTGTCATTGGGTCAATGTATTTACCGTCTTTATAAACACGCATGTTACCTGATGCGATTTCGTCGATAAGCATTACATTGCCATCTGGGTCATAACCGAATTCAAATTTGATATCGTAAAGAACAAGTCCTTTTTCTTTAAGGTCATCAGCAACAATCTGTGTAATCTTCTGAGTCATTTCTTTGATATCGTCATACTGCTTATCTGTCATAACGCCAAGAGCAACAAGAGCATCTTTGATTACGAGTGGGTCACCCTTTTCGTCATTCTTAAATGTCATTTCAACATATGCAGGAAGGTCAGCACCTTCTTCAATATAATCACCGTAACGACGAATAAAGCTACCAACTGCTTTATGACGGCAGATAACTTCAAGACCATGACCAAATACTTTTGCTGGAAGAACTTCCATTGATGTGTCTTCAAGATTTGCACTTACATAATGAGTCTTGATACCTGCTGCGTTAACTTTTTCGAAGAAATAAATTGACATACGAAGGTTAACATCACCAACACCGTCAATTGTAAGACCTACCGCGTTTTCACCTGGGTCAAAAACGCCGTCTTTACCTGTACAATCGTCCTTGAATTTAAGAAGGCAATTGCCGTTTTCGAGTTTAAATACATCCTTTGTTTTACCTGTGTAAAGTTTTTCCATGGTTATAACTCCTTTATGTAAATAATTTATGAATTTAATTTTGACATTACGTCAGCATCTTTTTTAAGAACAACTTCTGCTGCATCTTTACGCATTTTATCAAGCTTATCAGCAAGTTCTTTATCTTCAACAGCGATAATCTGTGCAGCAAGTAAAGCTGCATTTGCACCACCGTTAATTGCAACTGTTGCAACAGGAATGCCTGAAGGCATCTGTACTGTTGAAAGAAGTGCATCCATACCATCAAGATATGTAGAAGCACAAGGGATACCAATAACTGGCAATGTTGTATTAGCAGCAACTGCACCTGCAAGGTGAGCAGCCATACCAGCAGCCGCAATAATTGCACCGTATCCATTTGCTCTTGCATTTAATGAAAAATCACGAGCCTGTTCAGGTGTTCTGTGTGCAGAATAGATATTCACTGTGTATGGAATACCTAAATCTTCAAGAACAGCAGTAGCTTTTTTAATGATAGGAAGATCGCTGTCGCTTCCCATAACAATACCAACTTTTTTCATAATTACCTCCAAAAAAACATAAAAGGGCAGTTCTATCCTCTTAATCAAGTAGAACTGCCCAGACGGTCGGCTAAAATGTGCCGTGCTTCTCTGTGGTGCTCCACATAATTCCGTCAGTCACACGGTCATTATTACATCAAATATTATAATAAAATATTTGAATATTGTCAATTAATCGAGTGATTTCTGTTGTAGAAAATTCGATTTTTTTTTACATTATTTTTGTTTATTATTTTATTAATATTATTTTGCCTTGCTTTCGCAATAAATACATCTGTAAACTCTGTTCTCTTTATCAGATAAAACAAATATGTGATTAAGCTCTTGTTCAACAGTTGTAATGCAACGAGGATTCTTGCACTTAATAACATTTTCAATTCGTTCAGGAATATCAATGCTTTGTCTTTTAGCAAGTTTGCCATCTTTAATAACATTAACAGTAACACCTGGGTCAACATAGCCTAATGCATCAAAATTGATGTCAATTACTTTATCAATCTTAATGATGTCTTTTTTACCCATTTTTACGCTATCAGCATTTTTAATAAGAGCTACCTGACAATCAAGCTTGTCAAGACCTAAGAAATTGTAGAGTGTCATTCCAAGGCCAGCTGTAATATGGTCAAGCACAATACCATCTTTAATTTGTCCGATAATCATATTACTCAACCTCCAACAATTTCATAATAAGAGCCATTCTGATAAACTTACCATATCTTGCCTGTTTAAAATAGCAAGCACGAGGGTCATTATCAACTGCTACTGGAATTTCATTAACTCTTGGCAGTGGATGCATAATGATTAAATCCTCTTTTGCAGATTCAAGCTTTTCAGGTGTCAAGATATAACTATCTCTCAAACGGATATAATCCTGTTCATTAAAGAATCTTTCACCCTGAACACGAGTCATATATAAAATATCTAACTCACCGATAACATCATCAAGTGATGCAGTTTCAACATATTCAAGATTTTTTGCTTCAAGCTCAGTTTGCTTGATATAATCAGGAATTTTCAATTCATCAGGTGAAATCAAGATAAATTTAACATTCTCGTATCTTGACATAGCACTGATAAGTGAATGAACTGTTCTACCGAATTTCAAGTCACCGCACAAACCGATTGTAAGGTTGTTAAAACCACCTTTTTCACGATTGATTGTCAACAAGTCTGTAAGAGTCTGTGTAGGGTGATTGTGGCCACCGTCACCAGCATTGATAACAGGGATATCAGTGCTCATTGAAGCAACAAGAGGTGCACCTTCTTTAGGATGACGCATTGCAATAATGTCAGCATATCCACTGACAATTTTTGTTGTATCAGCAACACTTTCACCTTTTGATGCAGATGAATTCTGTGAATCAGAGAATCCAATAACATTACCACCAAGATTCAACATAGCAGACTCAAAACTAAGTCTTGTTCTTGTTGATGGCTCAAAGAAAAGGGTGGCAAGTATTTTGCCTTTACACTTTTCGCTGTATTTAGCAGGATTATCAATAATATCGTTAGCAACTTTCACGAGTTCGTCGATTTCATCAACAGAAAGCTCGCGGATATCAATAAGACTTCTCATATTCTACTTCCTTATTCTTTAGCACCATTTACTTCAAGGTACTTTTTAATTCTTTCTACGTTTTCACGGTTTGCTTCATCTTCTTCAAGATACTCAATAATATCGTAAACGTCAACAACTGAGTATACAGGGAAACCAAACTGTTCTTCAATTTCCTGCATAGCGCCTTTTTCAGACTGACCCTTTTCCTTACGGTCAACCATAATGAAAGTAGCGATAACTTTTGTATCTTCAAGGTGACTAAGAATTTCCATTGATTCACGGATAGCAGTACCTGCAGTGATTACGTCTTCGATGATAACGATTTCTTGACCTGCTTCTGGAATATAGCCAACGAATGTACCGCCTTCACCGTGGTCTTTTACTTCCTTACGGTTAAAGAAGAATGGGACATTAAGACCATTTTTTGAAAGAGCAACTGCTGCTGAAATTGATAAAGAAATACCCTTATAAGCAGGTCCGTAAAGTACAGCTTCCTTCTTGCCAAGCTTATCAAAGTAAGCCTTTGCATAGAATTCACCCATTTTAGTAATCTGGTCACCAGTTTTAATCATACCTGCATTTACAAAGTAAGGGATTTTACGGCCTGACTTTGCAGTAAAGTCACCAAACTTCAAAACTCCTGCACCCTGCAAGAATTCAATAAACTCTCTTTTATATGCTTCCATAATTCTATCTCCTATCTGATTTATTTAAAGTATTAATTAGTCGCAGAATTCTGCCACACAACGCTCGTAAGCAGCAACAGGGTCAGCTGCAGCAGTGATAGGACGGCCAACAACGATATAGTCTGAGCCGATTTCCTTAGCAGCTGCTGGAGTCATAACACGCTTCTGGTCACCGATGTCACCATCAGCAAAACGAACACCAGGAGTAATTGTAAGGAATTTTTCACCACAACGGTCGTGTACCTTACCAGCCTCAAGAGGTGAGCATACGATGCCATCAAGACCTGCATTCTTTGCTGTTTCAGCATAGTGCATAACAACCTCGTCAATAGGATGGTTGATAAGAATATCACGTTCCATAGTTTCTTGGTCAGTAGATGTGAGCTGAGTAACTGCAATAAGAAGAGGACGAGTACCATCAGCACGTGTAAGTCCTTCAATAGCACCCTGCATCATAGCAGTTGCACCTGCAGCGTGAAGGTTTGTGATGTCAACATCAAGGTTTGAAAGAACAGCCATAGCCTTCTTTACTGTGTTAGGAATGTCGTGAAGCTTAAGGTCAAGGAAAATCTTATGGCCTCTTGCTTAGATTTCTTTTACGGTTGATGGACCTTCTGCATAGAAAAGCTCCATACCAATCTTAACGAATGGTTTACGAGTGCAATCTGCGAATTTGTCAAGGAATGCAAAAGTTGCTTCAGCAGAAGCAAAGTCACATGCTACAATTACGTCTTTACCCATTATTTTACGCCTCCAATAATTTCATTGAGATTATTAATTCCATATTTTTCCATAACCTTAGGAAGGTCGCGAATAATATCACGACAAACATAAGGATTTACGAGATTAGCAGCGCCTACTTCAACAGCTGTAGCACCTGCCATCATCATTTCGATTACATCTTCAGCAGAAGAAACGCCACCCATACCAACAACTGGAATGTTAACAGCGTTTGCTACCTGATAAACCATTCTCACAGCCACAGGGAAAATAGCAGGACCTGAGAAACCACCCATTTTGTTAGCAATTACAGGTTTACGAGTGCGAAGATTTATACGCATACCAAGAAGAGTGTTGATAAGGCTGATACCGTCAGCACCTGCTTCTTCACATGCCTTTGCAATTGAAACAATATCTGTAACATTTGGAGAAAGCTTGATAATTACAGGTTTTGTGGTAACTGCTTTAACAGCCTTTGTAACCTCTGCAGCAGCCTCAGGCTGAGTACCGAAGCTCATACCACCACCGTGAACATTAGGGCAAGAAACATTAACTTCAAGCCAACCTACTTGTTCTTCTTTATCAAGTTTTTCACAAGTATAAGCATAGTCTTCTATTGAAAAGCCTGATACATTTGCCATAACAGGCTTATTAAAGCAAGCTTTAAGTTTTGGCAATTCTTCAGAAATAACCTTGTCCACACCAGGATTCTGCAAACCTACAGCATTAATCATACCACTGTAGCATTCTGCAATTCTTGGTGTAGGATTACCAAAACGAGGGTCACGAGTTGTACCCTTGAATGAGAATGTACCAAGTTCGTTAATATCATAAAGTTCAGCGAACTCATAGCCAAAGCCGAAAGTACCTGAAGCAGGAATTATAGGATTAGAAAGTTCAATACCGCAAAGATTAACATTTAAGCTTCCCATAAGATTTCCTCCTTCTTCATAACAGGGCCTTCCTTACAGATACGCTTGTACCCTGTGAGAGTCTTGCATGAGCAACCCATACAAGCACCGAAGCCACAACCCATACGCTCTTCAAAGCTCATCTGACCTGATGTTACAGATGTCTTATGAACTGCTTTGAGCATAGGTTCAGGACCACATGTATAGAAATATGTATAATCCATATTTTCAAGAACAGTAGTAACAAAGCCTTTTACACCGTAACTTCCATCTACAGTTGTTACAGTAACATCACAACCAAGAGCTTTGAACTCGTTCTCATAGAATATTTCAGCGGCTGTATTAAAGCCGAGAATAACCTTTACTTCTTTGCCTTGTTCTCTTAATTTTTTTGCAAGGTTGTACATAGGTGGTACACCAACGCCACCACCAAGAAGAACAGGCTTTTCACCTGCATCGGAAAGGTCATAGCCGTTGCCAAGACCTGTAAGGATGTCAAGCTTTGTGCCAGAAGTCATTAAAGACATAGCCTCAGTTCCTTTACCCACAACCTTATAAACAAGAGTGAGTGTTTCTTCGTCATAATCGCAGACGGAGATAGGACGGCGCAAGAACATTCCATCAAGCTGAATGTTCACAAACTGACCACAGTTAGTGATGTCAGAAGTATCACCGGTAAGAACCATTTTATATACAGAATCCGTAAGTGCTTCATTGCTACGGATTTCAAAAATACTCTGTTTCATAGTTTCTCCTTTGCTTTGATTTTAGGGTACATATTCATCGGAAGGGGAGGATAGAGTCCTCCCCTTAGGTTTATTTATTATGCATCAATTGTTGAAATTGTAAGTGTAGTTTCTTCAAGAACATCAAGAAGAGCATCTACAGTGTCAAGAGATGTGAACATTGTCACATTGTACTCTGTTGCAACCTGACGAAGCTGAGCACCATCATTTGTATTGTGTGAGCCAGGGTCTTTAGTGTTAATGAAGTAAGCAATATGTCCCTGACGTAATGCATCTGGAATTTCGTCGCTACCTTCACTGATTTTAGCAAGTGCATGAGTACGGATTCCGTTATTTTTAAGGAATGTTGCAGTACCTGCTGTAGCCTGAATATTAAAGCCAAGCTTATAGAATCTTCTGATAAGAGGAAGTGCTTCTTCTTTATCTTTATCTGCGATAGTGCAGAATACAGTACCATAATTCTGAAGGTGCATACCAGAAGCCTGAAGTGCTTTGTAAACTGCACGAGTTCTTGTACGGTCATAGCCGATAGCTTCACCAGTAGACTTCATTTCAGGTGAAAGGTAAGCGTCAAGACCACGAATCTTATTGAATGAGAATACAGGAGCCTTAACATACCAACGGTCTTTTTCATCTGGATAGATGTCGAAGAAGCCCTGCTCCTTAAGGCTCTTGCCAAGGATAACTTCAGTTGCAATATCAGCAAGTGAGTAACCTGTAGCCTTTGAAAGGAAAGGAACAGTACGTGATGAACGTGGGTTAACTTCGATGATGAAAACATTGTCGTGGTCGTCAACGATGAACTGAATGTTGAAAAGACCTACGATGCCGATTCCAAGACCAAGCTTCTTAGCATACTGAAGGATAATACCCTTAACCTTGTTTGAGATTGAGAAAGGAGGATATACTGAAATTGAGTCACCTGAGTGAACACCTGTACGCTCAACAAGTTCCATAATACCAGGAACAAATACATCTCTGCCGTCGCAGATAGCGTCAATTTCAACTTCACGACCCTGAATATATTTGTCTACAAGAACAGGCTTATCTTCATCAATTTCAACAGCAGTTTTAAGATAATGACGAAGCTGTTCTTCGGTTGCAACAATCTGCATTGCACGACCACCAAGAACGAATGAAGGACGAACAAGTACAGGGTATCCGATTTCAGCAGCTGCTGCGATACCGTCTTCCATATTTGTAACTGCTTTACCCTTTGCACGAGGGATGTTAAGTTCATTAAGAAGGTTTTCGAATGCGTTTCTGTCTTCTGCACGGTCAATAGCATCACAGTCTGTACCGATGATTTTAACACCACGGTCATGAAGAGGCTGTGCAAGATTGATAGCAGTCTGACCACCAAGAGAAGCGATAACACCTTCTGGTTTTTCAAACTCTACGATATTCATAACATCTTCTGGAGTAAGAGGTTCAAAGTAAAGTTTGTCAGCAGTTGTATAGTCAGTTGAAACAGTTTCAGGGTTATTATTGATAATAATAGCCTCATAACCTGCATTTTTAATAGTCATAACAGCGTGAACTGTTGAGTAGTCAAATTCAACACCCTGACCGATACGGATTGGACCTGCGCCAAGAACGATAATCTTTTTCTTGTCAGTCAAGCGTGAAGTATTTTCACCTGTGTATGAAGAATAGAAGTAAGGGATATATGCATTTGTATGGCATGTATCAACCATCTTGAATACAGGGAACAAGTTGAGTTCCTTACGCATA
>JAZOWH010000161.1:0-4969 GCA_045659165.1 Candidatus Fimenecus sp.
CTCGGCACATCGACTGCAAACCACGGTTGCTGAAAACTTTACACTTGCTGACAACGACACAATTCCCGTGTTATTCTCGATATTACCACTAACCGCAATACCCGGTGCGTCAAGTGAAATATCGTCAGAAAGAGAGTATTCTGGTTCAAAGCAGAAATCGAATTCCTTTTTTGAGCCCTCAAGATTAAAAATCTGTTCAAGTTGAATATTCATAAAACATTCCTCATCACATGCGTTTAATATTATATATATTTATTTCGTTTTTGTCAACAAAAATTTGACAACTTTTTTATCTATTTCGTAGAAAAAAGGCCATCGAAATTAAATCGACAGCCAATATTTCTTTTTTTACTGATTAGTTGAGTTTTTCACAATATGCAAAAATTGATTCAGGAAGTTCTTCAAGGTCTGAAGAAATTGTGAATGTGAACTTTGTATCAGAAATCTTTGAAAGTTCGTTAACTTTTGCAAGGAAATCTGCAAGAGCCTCACCTGTTCTGTCACTGTCATTTGCAATTCTGTATGTTGCATCAACAAAGATATCAGTAATATCGTGGTCACCAGCACAAATACCGCTTAAGAAGCCGTAGAATGCATCATAACCTGATACTGCAAAAACATCTGTTGCAATAAGTCTTGCACGGTAGTTTACGTCGTATGTAAGTTTTGTTTCTTTTTCAACGCATACAACGTTACCACTTGATACATGAACAGCGTCATTTACGCGTTCAACGAGTACCTTTGTTTTTCCTGATCCTTTTTTACCGATAATAAGAGAAATCATATTATCTCCTCCTATATATTTATTATCCATCCTAAAAAGGATGGTCATTTCCCTTTTAGTTAAGTCTTGCTAATAATTCTGCCTGCTGTGCTTCATAACCTGGTTTGCCAAGAAGGGCAAACATATTCTTCTTATAGCTTTCAACACCAGGCTGGTTGAATGGGTTAACTCCTAAAACATATCCTGAAACAGCACATGCTTTTTCAAAGAAGTATACAAGGTAACCAAATTCATATTCGTTCATTTCAGGAACTTCAATACAGATATTTGGCACGCCACCATCAACGTGAGCAAGAAGTGTTCCTTCGTAAGCTTTACGGTTAACAAAGTCCATTGTTTTTCCTGCAAGGAAGTTAAGACCGTCAGCATTTACTTCGTCTTCTTCTATTATAACTTCTCTCTTTGGTTTTGTAAACATAACAGATGTTTCGAATAACATTCTAACACCGTCCTGAATATACTGTCCCATTGAGTGAAGGTCAGTTGAACAAACAACGCTTGCTGGGAAGATACCCTTACCATCTTTGCCTTCACTTTCGCCGAAGAGCTGTTTAAACCATTCGTTCATCATTGTGAAATCAGGTTCATAAGCAACCATAAGTTCAACTGCTTTACCCTTACCAAGAAGGATATTACGGATTGCAGCATATTTGTAACAATCGTTTTTATCCATATCACAAACACTATATGCTTCACGAGCATCAGCTGCACCCTGCATCATTTTATCAATATCAATTCCTGCAACTGCAATAGGAAGAAGACCAACTGCAGTAAGAACTGAATATCTACCACCAACATCATCAGGAACTACGAATGTTTCGTAACCTGCTTTATCTGAGAATTCCTTAAGAGTACCCTTTTCCTTATCAGTTGTAACATAGATTCTCTTTGCAGCTTCTTCCTCACCATACTTCTTGATAAGAAGGTCACGGAAAATACGGAAAGCAATAGCAGGTTCAGTTGTTGTACCTGACTTAGAGATAACGTTGATTGAGAAATCAACATCCTTAACCATATCAACGAGTTCACTAAGTGAATTACCGCTGATTGAGTTACCACTGAAATAAATATTTGGAGTATCCTTTGAAACAAGGTTATAATTCTGTGATTTACAGAATTCGATTGCAGCACGTGCTCCAAGATATGAACCACCGATACCGATTACAACAAGAGCTTTTGAATCGTTCTTGATTTTCTCAGCAGCAACCTTAATTCTCTGGAATTCTTCTTTGTCATAGTTAACAGGAAGGTCAACCCAACCTAAAAAGTCAGAGCCTTCTCCACTTTTATCCTGAATTTTCTGATGAGCGTCAGCCACAGCACCTGCCATAGCATTCAATTCATCATCAGTAATAAAACTCTTAACATACTTATCGTTAAGTTTTAACGCCATTTTCTATTAGTCCTCGCTTTTGTTATAGTTTTTTAATATTTTAACCTAATTTCTCATTTTTTTCAATAGATTTTTATTATTTTTTTGCAAAAGATGACCATAAAAGTGAAAAGACAAACCATATACTCCTGCGTTCAATTCTATTAGCGTTGAGAATTGAACATTCACCTAACTTTTCACCATCTATTTCAAAGAAAACTTTTCCTAATGTCTGATTTTTTTCAACTGGCGCTTCTACATCAACACACATATCCACACGCTGTTCTATTTTATCCTTCATATCTTTAGAAATAAGAATTGGTGCAGGTGTTTCCACAACTGGTGTAATGGTTTCTTTTTCTCCATAAAGCACAGTTACATCTGTAATAAGATTTTTATCTATTTGTGGTTGATATATAGCATAATTCGCAAATCCCCAACTGAGCATCTTCTTTGCATCCTCAAACCTTTGGCTACTGTTATCACTTCCAAGAACAACTGCAACAAGATTCATATTCTCACGACAAGCAGTTGCACTTACACAGTATCCCGCTTTTGAGGTTGTACCCGTTTTAAGACCCGTTGCACCATCATAGTAACGGATAAGTCGATTTGTATTCACAAGTTGTGTTTCACCATTACGCAGAGTATCCATCCATATCGTAGTGTACTCCTTAACTTTTTCGTGTTTCATCAGTTCACAACTCATAATAGCAACATCTCTTGCTGTTGAATAATGATTGGTTACTGAATCATCAAGTCCTGAACAATTTTCAAATGATGTGTTTTTCATTCCTAGTTCTTTCGCTCTTTCGTTCATCATTGCAACAAACGATGTTTCATCACCTGCTATATATTCACCTAATGCGGTGCAGGCATCATTGGCACTTGCAATTACAGTAGCTTTCAGAAGTTCGTGAACAGTCATAACCTCCCCTTCTTTAAGCCATATTTGTGAGCCACCTTTTGACGAAGCATTGCGACTTGCTGTGACTTTGTCTTCAAGTGCAATTTTCCCATTATCTAAAGCTTCAAATGTGAGAAGAATTGTCATAACCTTTGTAATAGATGCAGGCGAAAGCTTTTCATCAGGATTAAGTTCCATAAGCACCTTACCTGTTGATATTTCCATTAAAACAGCTGATTTTGCCGACAAATCACCAATAACTGTATTTTTATCGTTATCGTTTGCAAAACAGGTTACAGACATCGATAAAACAAACATCATACTGACTATTATACATAAAATTTTTTTCATTCATATCCCTCCAAAAAAAGTATATGAATAGGACAAATTAGTATATGAAAAAATTAAAATTTGTGATATAATTATTTTTGGTGATTTTTATGAAGGTATTTTTCCACACTCTTGGGTGCAAAGTCAATCAATACGAAACTCAAGAAATGCGCGAACAACTTAATAAAAATGGATACGAAGTCACAGATAACGAAAGTGATGCTGAAATTTTTGTAGTTAATTCTTGTACTGTAACAAGTGAAAGTGACAGAAAAACAAGACAATGTGTCCGTCATTATAAAAAGAAATATCCCGAAAGTGCAGTTGTACTGACAGGATGTATGCCACAATCATTCCCAGAAATGGCTGAAAAGCTCACAGAAGCCGATATCGTTCTTGGCAACAAGAATAACAAACTTATCGTAAAAGCTTTAAATGAGTACTTTTCTGCGGGTTGTAGGACATTATATATGGAACAGCATCAAAGTGGTGAATCTCTTGTATCATCAGGTATAAGTAACTTTGAAGAAAGAACCAGAGCAATTCTTAAAATCGAAGATGGTTGTGACCGTTTCTGTTCATACTGTATTATTCCAAAAGCAAGAGGCAGAGTCCGTTGGAAACCTATTGAAGACATTAAAAACGAAGTCAAATCATTAACTGATAACGGATATAGTGAGATTGTTCTTGTTGGTATAAATCTTTCTGCATATGGCAAAGGTAGTGAATTAACACTTGCTGACGCAGTTCATGCTGTAAGTGAAAATGAAAAGGTCGAAAGAATCCGTTTAGGCTCACTTGAACCTGACCATATTACTGATGAAATGATTGAAAGACTTGCAAAGTGCCATAAGCTTTGTCCTCAATTCCATATTTCATTGCAAAGTGGTTGTGATAAAATCCTTAAAAAGATGAATCGTCATTACACAAGTGACGAGTATTTCAATTTATGCAAAAAATTGAGAAGTGAATTTGAGGATTGTACTCTCACAACCGACATTATGGTTGGTTTTCCTTATGAAAATGATGAGGATTTTATTATAACAAAAGAATTTGCTAAAAAAGTCGAATTTGAGAAAATACATATTTTCCCATACTCACGCCGTAGTGGCACTGTTGCTGACAGAATGGATGAACAAAACGAAAAAAGCACAAAAGCACAAAGAGTCAGTGAGTTATCTGCCGTTGCAAATGACATCCGAAACAAATTCCTTGAAAGTCAGATTGACAAAACTCTTTCAGTTTTAGTTGAGGAAAAGCAGAAGGATAATGTTTATTTCGGTTACACTGCAAATTATACTCCAGTTAAATTAAATGATGGAGTTGTCGGTGAAATCAAACAAGTTAAGATTATTTCTGTACAGGATGATTTTTGTATAGGAGAATAAAAAACAGGGTTGAATTTCAACCCTGTAATTTTTTTATACTTAGTTATCCAACTTGTATGAAATTGAGTTAACGATATCATCCGAATTAAATGATACATTCAATCTGATTCTTTGTTTGTCACCTATTTCAGCCTTGTATGTATACATTGTATCTTCAGATGTTTTTCCTTCAGGAATACCGAGTGCCG
>JAZOWH010000162.1:0-4871 GCA_045659165.1 Candidatus Fimenecus sp.
TTATCCATATACAAAGAGATACCTTGGTACTTTCAACAACCACTTCTCAACAATCGGTCTTGTTGGTATGAACGAAGTTGGTCTTAATGCAAATTGGCTTCAGGCTGATATGACAACAGAAAAGACACAGCAGTTTGCAAAAGATGTTCTTAATCACATGAGAACAAGACTTTCAGACTATCAGGAACTTTATGGTGACCTTTACAACCTTGAAGCAACTCCTGCTGAACCAACAGCATTCCGTCTTGCAAAGCATGACCTTAAATACTACCCAGACATTATCACAGCAGGTAGAAAAGAAGGCGAAACACCTTACTATACAAACAGCTCACATCTTCCTGTTGGCTATACACACGATATCTTCACAGCTCTTGATATGCAGGATGAACTTCATACACTTTACACATCAGGTACAGTATTCCATGCATTCCTTGGTGAAAAACTTCCTGACTGGCAGGCTTGTGCAACTCTCGTAAGAAAGATTGCATCTAACTACAGACTTCCATACTACTCAATTTCACCAATCTACTCAATTTGTAAGAACCATGGTTATATTGCAGGTGAAGCATTCACTTGTCCTGAATGTGGTGAAGAAGCAGAAGTTTACTCAAGAATTACTGGTTACTATCGTCCTGTTAAGAACTGGAATGATGGTAAAGCACAGGAATACAAGGACAGAAAAGTTTATGATGTTGCTAACTCACATCTTACTCACGACATCACAGAAAATGCAGTTTGTGAATGTGCAGCAGCAGAAGAAAAGTCAGATGTAGCAGACGGTACATTCCTTTTCACAACAGCAACTTGTCCTAACTGTAAGATTGCTTGCTCATTACTTGACAAAGCAGGTGTAGCTTACGAAAAACTCCTTGCTAACGAATATGCAGAAATGGCTACATCATTCGGCATTAAGCAGGCTCCAACACTCGTTGTTGTTAAGAATGGTGAAGTTGCAAAGTTCGCAGGCGTGTCTGATATTAAGAAATTCCTCAACGCATAATAAAATTTAAGGGATTATAATTATGTATGATATTATAATAATCGGCGGCGGCCCTGCGGGGTTGACCGCCGCCCTGTATGCTCGCAGGGCAAATAAAACTGTACTTGTTATTGAAAAGGCAAGTTTTGGTGGACAGATTACATATTCACCAAAGGTTGAGAATATCCCAGGATTTGCAGAAGTGACAGGCAACGAATTTGCTGAAAAACTTGTTGAACAGGTGCTTAATCAGGATGCAGAAGTTGAATGTGCAGAAGTTCTTGAAATCCGTGATGGTGATATTAAAACTGTCGTTACTGATTCTGGTGAATTCCAGGGTAAATCTGTTATTATTGCAACAGGTGCAAAGCACAGACTTTTAGGTCTTCCTAATGAAGAAAACCTTGTTGGTGAGGGAATTTCTTTCTGTGCAGTTTGTGACGGCGCTTTCTATGAAGGCAAAACAGTTGCAGTAATCGGTGGCGGAAATTCAGCACTTCAGGAAGCAATTCTTCTTTCTGACCTTGCAAAAAAAGTATATGTAATTCAGAATCTTGATTTCTTCACAGGTGAACAAAAGCTTGTTGAGAAACTGGAGAGCAAGGAAAATGTTGAAATCATTCTCGGTACAGTTGTTGAAAAACTTATTGGTGAGAATGAACTCAAAGGAATTACAATCAAGAATGTTGCAACTGAAGAAAGTTCAGATTTAACTCTTGATGGTATGTTTGTTGCAATTGGACTTGTTCCACAGAACGAAATCTTCAAGGAGATTGTTACTCTTGATGGTCGTGGCTATGTGGACGCAAACGAAAATTGCCTTACAAATGCAAAGGGTATTTTTGTTGCAGGTGATTGCAGAACAAAAAATATCCGTCAGGTTATAACTGCAGCAGGTGACGGTGCAGTCGCAGCGCTTGCAGCTTGTGATTATGTAGATACAATCAAGTGATATATTCCTATGGGGAAAGAGGTCGACGATTTTGTCGGCCTTTTTCTTTTTTAGAAACAAATAACGGAGAATGGATTAACCCACTCTCCGTTTTGATTTGAAATTATTTATTCCCACCATTCTGGTGTGTTACATTCTTCTGGCAATTCGCTAATCCAACCGACTGAATACGCTGTATAACTACCAACATTAACCTGTCTTATATCTTCAACTGTGCCAAACATAATGTCATCAGGATAAATTTCCTTTGCAAGTTTTTCTCTTTTAGGGAAATCACCATATGGGTCATAGTAATCTTCTGCACCGAAAAGATGTAGAATTTCGTGTGCTATTGTGGAATAGCAAGTGGTGTCGGTATGTCCTATTGATTGTGAAAAGAAAACACAGAATTCATATTTTCTTTCAATCGAGGATTGAGCGTGTGAAAGCTTATATGAGCGACCTTCCTTGTTGACTGCGAGAAGATATGCCACTTGTTTTACATTCAATTTGGTTTTTAAAGAATCATTCATTTCTTTAGGTGACTCATAGCCCAAAGAAGATGCAATTTGTGTAAAAATGTCGTGCTGAGCACCATTTTTAACAGTTTCAGCCTCAATAACGCCATTATATGTCGCCTTTTTTTCGTGTATTTTATAATCTGTTTTTAAAGTTACATCATATGCAGAGCTTTGTTTCACCAAATAGTTTATTGATGGTTTGAATTTCTTTTCAATAAAATCAGTCTTATCTGTTTCATTCCAACTGCTTTCGTCGTCATCAATAAAGATTATATAGTAGCACAAATTTTCCTGCATATTGTAGCAAGAACCGATTTTATATTCCTTTCTTGTTTCGTCAATGCGATTAAGATATTCTTTTTGTTTTGCATAAAACCAAGGTCTCATATCAATATGACAAAGCACAAGAAACACCACAAGAATAACTATAAATATTTTAGTTGAACGCTTCATATTAAAAAATCCTTTTTTATAATGAATTTATTATAAAAGAAACAACAAAAATTTTCAACAAATAAAAAGTTTTTCCAAAAAGTTGAAACAAAAACACATTTTTGATACTCTTATATTATGAAAGGGACAAAAAAGCAGGGAGGTATGACAATGAATAAAGAAATGAACAATATTGTTTTATCTGCAATGTCAGGGGATAAGGATGCATATGGCGTGTTGTATGAAAAATACGCTCTTGATATGTACCGTTTTGCTCTTGGTATCTGCAAAAATACATATGATGCACAGGATGCTGTGCAAGAGACTGCTGTGTCGGTCTTTAAAAGCATGCACTCACTTAGAAATCCGGATAAGTTCAAATCATACCTTTTTTCAGCCCTTTCAAATACTTGCAAAAAGGTCCTTTCAAAGAATAATTACATAGTTGAGTTCGAAGATACAGGCTATACTGACAATGAAATTGAATTTTCAATTCCTGTCCGTGAGGCACTCGATAAACTTAATGATGTTTCAAAAGAAATCGTACTTTTGTCTGTGGTTGGTGGTTTTAAATCCCACGAAATCGGAAAAATTATGGATTTGCCATCGGCAACCGTACGGACAAAGCTTCGACGAGCATTAGTACAACTCAGAAAGGAGTTAGAGTAATGAACAGAAAGACAAAAGATTTTTTCAATGAGAAAATGCAGGTCAAATTACCTGAAAATTTAAGCAAAAACATTGTTCTTGACAGCATAGACAACTCAAAAGCAGAAATTATTGAAATTCATAAGAAAAAGAATAATGCGAAGAAACTTGTGCCAATGGTAGCATCACTTCTCTTGGTTGTAGGTCTTGTGGGAATGTATTTCAGTATGGGTTTAGGCGAGAAAAAAGCACCTGTGCAAAATGAGAATACAGAGGTTGTTCAACTTGAATCCTACGATAAAATATATGAAAAATTTGATGCGTTACACAAAGAGTATAAGAAAAACAACTTTTTTGGCGACATCTTTTATGCAGATTCAGAAATCTTCATAGAGGATAGTGTTGCAGGAAATACTATAGGTGCTGTGGCAGGTGATACTGCTACCGATGGTGCTGCAATGCCGGAGTCGGCTCCGGAAAATGTGAACAATGGTTCAATAAGAGTAGAAACAACTACTGACGACAATAAAAATTATGGCACAACAAATACACAAGAAAAAGATGTTGACGAAGGTGACATAATCAAAACTGACGGAAACTATCTTTATATTGCTAATGATGGCAATGAATCAATCTCTATCGTTGATGTAACTGGCAAAAAAATGGAAGAAGTTTCTCAGATTGATTTAAAAGATAATGAAAATGTAAGTGAAATTTATATCAATGGTGACAAACTTGTTGTTGTGGGAACTCTTTACGAAGAAGACAAGGCAAACGAAGATAACCGATTTGAAACTTATGATTGTATTGCGTATGCAGATTGGGACACATTTGTAAAGGTTTATGACATTTCTGACCGAAAAGAGCCAAAACTCATTAACGAGTATTCACAGCAGGGTAGTTACGAAAATTCACGAATGATTGGGACAATGCTGTATGCAATAAGCACATATCATGTCAATGTTTATAATGATGACTATCGTGATGATTGTATCCCTGAAATCACAATAAATAGTGTTTGTGAGCAGATTCCTGCCGATTGTATTTCAGTAATTGAAGAAAGTGAAGCACCAACTTATGCAGTTGTTACTACTCTTGATATAGGTGCGGATTCTGACCCTGAAAGCACAGCAATTCTTGGTGATTGTGCAAATGTTTATGCATCTTCAAAAGGTCTTTTCCTCTGTGAAAATATCTATACAAAAAATGCAGAAGAAACTACAAAAATCTATCGTTTTGAATATACTGACACAGGTGTTGAGTATAAGTGCGCAGGTGTTATTGACGGATACCTTAACAATCAATTCTCAATGAGTTATGACGGTAAGTATTTCCGAGTTGCCACAACTGCAAACAAGAC
>JAZOWH010000163.1:0-6867 GCA_045659165.1 Candidatus Fimenecus sp.
CAATAAAATTCTCTTTAATCTCTTCTTTTGTAGCATAAGTGATTGGGTCAGTATCGTCTGCCATAACCTCGTTTATAAATGTGCCTGACATTGATTCAAGAGCTTTCGGAACAACCAACTCATCAACATTTCTCTTTTCAAAGTTTTTAACTACCTTTGTCGCATCTGTCTTTACCTTATTTGCACAAGTATTGAAATATGCAACAAGTTCTTCTGTTGATGCAAATGCACCTGCAGTTTCTTTTTCATCATCTGTGTTTTCTTGATTTTCTGATGGTGTTTCAGAAATCTCAACATCCGTAGGAGCATCAACACCACCAACGTCTGAATCTGTGAAGTCTTCATCAACTGTTGAATCGTTATTTGTACTCTGCTGAATATCAGAATTTACAACCACATTGTTATTCTGTACTGCATTTTTAGCAAAAGTCTGTGCAGTGATTACAACCGAGAATGTAATTACAGCTGCAAGTAAAAAAGCAATAATTGAAAGGAATGCGTTTAAAGATTTTCCTGTTTTCTTTGGCATATCCATACCCCATTTCAAGTTTTTAGATAACCTAATTATATCACAGCAGAAAACTTAATACAATTATTCAAAATAGACAACAAAAAACAGGGAAGATTGTTCATTTCTTCCCTGTACTTTTTTACCATCTGTTTTCTACGTACTCGCAGAAAGCGTACATATCTTTAATTTCAAGTTTTGTTCCGTCATCAAGAGTAACATCACCGTTCCAGAGTCCATGGACCTGATGTGCATGCATTCTGCCGATTTTAAGGTCAAGGTCTGTATGATAGTCAAATGTTGGAGTCATTGTAAGATTGAATCTTCCGTCTTCTGAAATAAACTTCCATGGCTCCATATATTTGTCATCCTTAGGGAATGTCTCAACGTCAACAGCACCGAATTTATGAGCTTTTCCGTCATAGAAAATTGCAGTTTCGGTTGCGTTGCTTTCGTTACCGTTAGCCCAAGTAATTTCAAACCCAAAATGATGCTTTTCCCCCTTTTCGTCCACGAGATATGTAGAACCATTACCCCAGTACCATACCATTTCGTGAATTGTATTTACACGACCCCAGTCAAGGAATCCGAACGAATCATCCTTTGTGAATGTATATGTTTCGTTACCGATTCTCATTGTTCCTTCGCAAGGCATACAATTCTGTTTTGTTGTCATGAAATATCTTGTTGGGTCTTCATCAAAAGGAAGAACTGTTGTGATGTTTTCAAGACCAGGCATAATATCCATCTGGAATTTACACTCAACAACGCCTCTGTCCTTTGTAGGACATCTGAACCACAATGTTCTTTCTGTTTCTTTTGTATCGAAGTCAAAGTCAGCCTTACCAACCTTATCTCTGTAACGATTTGGAGCATCACCCTTTGCAGGTGGAACATGCTTGTTAGCGCCAAGGAAGAATTGTGAACAATCAATAATCTGTTTACCCTTCTGAAGGTCAATAAGCTTTGCTGAAACATAACCACCGATGTTGATGTTAGCAAAACTCAACTGCACCATAAATTTGCCGTTTGAAACCTGATAGAAGTCCCATTCCTTACGGCTCATAATACCTGTTTTAACAAGGTTACGGTCATACTCGAAAACATTATGTCTTGCCCAACCTTTAGCATTAAGTGTGCCATCGGCGTTGAGAAGTGGTGTGCTTTCAGTATATTCTGTCTGTTTTGATTTTTCTTTCCAGTCCCAGAAAGGAACATAGGTTCTTTCCATTTTCATCTCTCCTATAAAAAAATCCCTTATTAAATAATTATACTCACTTATCTTTTTATTTGCAATAAGTTACAAGAAATTTGTCAAATTATTTTTCAAATGGATACACGAGATTCATCTGCTTGCGACATTCGTCCATAATTTTCATACATTCTCGTGTTGCATCAAAAGGAATATATGATGATTCCTTTTTACCTTGCCTTATTTCTTCTGCTACACAGTTAAACTCCGTCAAGTAATCTGTTTTCCCTCTGAACACCTTTCTGCGAATTCCCTTTTTAAGAATTGCTTTTGATGCCATATGGAAAAACACGGGAAGATTGATACTGCCCTTTGTACCTGTGATTCTGCAATTTTCCTTTAATTTGCAAAGGGACATATTAAGAGTACACTTGAAACTACCGTAATCAAGAATAACCGTTTCGGCAATATCAATTCCGTCTTTGATTTCACCATCACATTTTATTTCCTTTGGCACACCAAAAAGGTTATAGCAATATGTAATAGGATAAATGCCGATATCCAGCAATGCACCACCTGCTGTTTCCGGCATCAGCACTCGTGAATCCTTTGACATCATAATTCCCGGAAAAGCATAGTTGATTACAACATCTTTAATGTCACCGATTTCACCACTCTGTACCCATTCTTTTACTTTCAAAGCAACAGGTGAAAACCAAGTCCACATTGCTTCACAGAAATAAGTATCGGTTTCTTTGGCTGTATTTATGAGAATATCAACATCCTTTACGGAAACACCAACAGGTTTTTCACAAAGGACAGGTTTTCCCAATTGCATAGCCTTTACTGCATAATCCACATGAGATGTATGAGGTGTTGCAATATATACGCCGTCAACATCACTGCGATTAACTGCACTTTCAAAATCTTCAAAAGCTTCTGCACCATATTTTTTAGCAAAGTCCTTTGCCTTACTGAAGGTGCGACTGTATACAGACACGATTTTGTGATTTCCTTTATAAATATTCATAGCAGTACTTTTTGCGATTCCACCACTACCAATATACGCCCATCTGAATTCTGACATTTTTGTCACCTCACTTCAAATACTTTTGGAAAAATCGGACTTTCAATCTCCATAATATCATCAACTTTTATTTCTGTATTGTCTATGAAATACAGAACTCTGTTGAGATAGTCATATTTTTTCACCTTTCCTGTATAATCCACATACATTCCACCACTTTTCAATGAATCGGGAATAAAATATGTTACTGTTATTTCAGGTTGGTCATAAATATACTCCATAATGAAAGTGAATTTTTCATTTAGTATGGTTTTTGCTGTTTCATCAAGCTCTGTCTTTTTATCAGTCAGCCTTGCAGTTTCTTTTATTGCTTCGTCGTGTCCTGTCAATGCAGAAAAGGGTGAAAACTGTGCTGCACGGTCATAATTTGACATATGTGGCCGTTTTTTTGACTGATAATGTGGCAGATTTATTATATCATTATATCTGTCGTCCATTTTATTTTCCTTTATAAATCAAGTTTCATATAAATCGTATTATCCAACGGACTATCGTTGTAACAACCGATTTCATAAAAGCCCATCTTCTTATACATTTTGATTGCAGTTTCCAAAAAAGGTAATGTATCAAGGAGCATCTCACTATACCCTATTTCTTTTGCATCTGAAACTATTTTTTCAATAAGGATTTTTGCGATACCATTACCTCTGAATTGTGGTACTACATAAAGCCTTTTCATTTCACACGCTGTATCGCTCAATGGTCTTAATGCAATACAACCTGCAACTTTGTTTTCAAAATATGCAACATATAATCTTCCCTTTGGCAAACCGTATTTTTCTTCTAAATTTTCTACTTCGTGGTCGTATTTCTGAATTTCAAGATATTTTTTGAATTCTTCATCGCCCTCAACAAGAAAATCAGTATATTCTGTGAACAACGCTTTGACTTCATTCTTCAATTCATATCCATAAACAATTTCCACATTCATTTTATGCCTTGTGACCACCAATCTGACTGTTTCTGTCCTTTGCTGTTGCACCTTCTTCAAGATTCATACCTTTAAGAATTGCATTTTTGCCATATTTCTTTTTAATATCAAGCACAGCTTGTTGCATACGCTTTTCTTTTTCGAGAAGTTCTTCTTCCTTTTGACGTTTTTTCTCGAGCGCTTCGTAATCGGTAAACAAATCAAGTTGTTCGGGAGGATTTTCAACCACTTCTGATTCTCTTACAAGTTTACAGGCTGCAATTGTTATTCGTCTTACTAAAAGACTCTTATTAACTATTCTGTCAAAAAGTTCCATAGTTGCATCCACAATCAACTTTGCTGATGATGTCTTTTGTGTAAGGTTTGTAGTGCCGTGAGCGTGTTTCGGTACTTGTCTGCCATAATAGTCAGTGACAATTTCACCTTCATAAGCATTTCTTATATTGGCATTTGTAAGATTTTCAATATCATAGCCGATTGTCAACACAATTTGGTCAGTAACAAGACCTTTTTCAAGAAGTTCAAGTGCCATAAGCTCAACCATTTCTCTTGTTACAAGTTTAGCTTTATGGGAAACATACGGTGTATGAAGCACCTGACCTGAACTTATGCTGTTTGTGGATGGCTTATATGATTTCACATCAGCAATGGTACAAGGCTCCCATCCCCACGCGTGGTCAATGAGAAGTTCTGCATTCACGCCGAAAAGTTTATATAAGAAATCTTCGTCCATCAATGAATATCTTGCCACATCACCCATTGTGTAAATTCCATACTTGTGAAGTTTATTGGTGTAGCCTTTACCAACTCGCCAGAAATCTGTTATCGGCGTATGGGACCACAAATTTTTGCGATAACTCATTTCATCAAGTTCAGCAATTCGCACACCATCTTTATCGGCAGGAATATGCTTTGCCTCAATATCCATAGCAATTTTTGCAAGGTACATATTTGTACCTATTCCTGCAGTAGCAGTAATTCCCGTAGTTTTCAGAACATCCTGAATAAGAGTTCTTGCAAAATCGTGTGCTGACATCTTATATGTGGGAAGATAATGAGTTATATCAATAAAAACTTCGTCAATTGAATAGACATGAATATCTTCAGGCGCGATATATTTAAGGTATACATTATATATACGTGTACTGTATTCCATATAATGAGCCATTCGTGGCGGTGCAACAATGTAGTCAAGCTCAAGACCAGGGTTGCTGTTCAATTCATCGGAATTACATGATTTACCTGTGAAAGTTCTTTTTGGTGCTTTGAATTTTCTTTGGTTATTAACTTCATTTACTTTCTGCACAACCTCAAAAAGTCTTGCTCTGCCCGAAACACCATAAGACTTGAGGGATGGTGTCACAGCAAGGCAAATTGTCTTTTCTGTACGTCCTAAATCAGCAACAACAAGGTTTGTTGTAAGTGGATTAAGACCTCGTTCAATACATTCAACCGAGGCATAAAATGACTTTAAATCTATGCAAAGGTATTTTCTTTCTGTCAACTGCCTCAGTCCTTTCACTACAATATAATGATATAATATAACATAACCATGTTATTTTCAATTATTTTCTCGATTTAACGAGATAAAGTTTCATTTTCTCCTTTACAAATACAAAAAAATAACATATAATGATTTCATCTCATTAAAGTGAAAGGATGGGTTCAATTATGGAAAAAGGACTCAAAAAGCAATACGGCCTTTTAATGGCTATCTGCATGGTTGTAGGTACTGTTGTAGGCTCAGGTGTTTTCTTTAAAGCTCAGGCAATTCTTCAAAAGACAAACGGAGATATGCCAATGGGTATCATCGCATGGATTATCGGTGGCGCAGTTATGATTTGTTGCGTTCTCGCATTCTGCGTAATGGCTCAGCAATACGAAAAGGTTAACGGACTTGTTGACTATGCAGAAGCAACAATTGGTAGTAAATATGCTTACTTTATGGGTTGGTTTGCTACAACAATTTATACTCCTGCAATGACATCAGTTCTTGCATGGCTTACTGCAAGATACTTCCTTACATTTATGGTTTCAGTAAATCCTGATTTACAGCTTGCAGGTGACCCTGTTACAGGCTCTGAAACATTCCTTCTTGCTGGTTTTATTCTTATCTGCGTTTTTGCTATCAACACACTTTCTTCAAAGCTTGCAGGTAAGCTCCAGATTAGTGCTACATTTATTAAGCTTATTCCACTTCTTTTGATGGCTGTTTTTGGTACAATCTACGGTCTTTCACACAATATGGCTGGTGAACCAACAACAATCCTTGCATCAAACTTTGCAACAGGTACAGGCAACTATTCAGTTCTTTTTGGTGCTGTTGTTGCTACTGCATTTGCTTATGAAGGCTGGATTCTTGCTACATCAATCAACTCAGAAATCAAGGATTCTAAAAAGAATCTTCCTATCGCTCTTGTATTAGGTGGTATTATCATCATCGCAATCTACCTCTTCTATTACATTGGTATTGCTGGTGGTGCTCCTGTTACAACACTTATGGAAAGCGGTACAACAACTGCATTCACAACAGTTTTCGGCAATGTTCTCGGTAACATCCTTAACCTCTTCGTTGCAGTTTCTTGTCTTGGTACTCTTAACGGTCTTCTTATCGGTTGTATCCGTGGTATGTACTCAATTTCAGTTCGTGGCTATGGTCCAAAGGCTGACCTTATGAAACAGGTTGACCCAGCATCAGGTATGCCATCAAACTCATGTATTATCGGTCTTGTAATCGTTGCAGGTTGGCTCGTATACTTCTACGGTGCAAACCTTACAGCAACTCCTTGGTTCGGCAAGTTCAGCTTTGACTCATCAGAACTTCCAATCATCACAATCTACGCTCTTTACATCCCAATGTTCATTCAGTTCATGAGAAAAGAAAAGAACCTTCCTGCAGTTAAGAGATTCGTTCTTCCTGCACTTGGTATTCTTGGTTCTGCATTCATGGTATTTGCTGCTTTCTATTCACATGGTTATATGCCTTACCTTGCAGCAAAAGAAAATGGCGAATTCTCATGCCCAGTTCTTTTCTACCTTATCGTATTTGCAGTAATCATGGCAATCGGTATGCTTGTGATGAACCCAAAGAAAAAAGCAAAATAAGATATAAAAACTATAAATTTCAGCCTGTGAGGGAAAACCTTACA
>JAZOWH010000164.1:0-1510 GCA_045659165.1 Candidatus Fimenecus sp.
GTGGTACAATTTGGTACCACCTTTTGTTTTTTATTTACACTCAATAAAGAGGTGAAAATATGCAAAAGGAATACAGAACTGTCAAAGAATTTAATAGTGACGAATATATTGTGAAGCGTTCACGATTTATAGGATATGCAAAACCTGTTACAACAATTGAAGAGGCTAATGCTTTTGTTGCTGAAATTAAGTCAAAGCATTGGGATGCTACTCATAATGTTCATGCATATATTCTGCGTGATGGTGGCGTTAAACGATATTCTGATGACGGTGAACCACAGGGTACAGCAGGTGTACCTGTTCTTGATGTGCTTGAAAAAGAAGAATTGGTTGATGTCTGTGTTGTTGTGACAAGATACTTTGGCGGTATTCTTCTTGGTGGCGGTGGCCTTGTTCGTGCATATTCTCACAGTGCAAAAATCGGAGTCGATAGTGCAAAAATCATCACTATGGCACATTGCCTTGATTTAGCAGTTGAATGTGATTATACATTTTATGGTAAATTAAATGACTTCTTGTCTCGTGAAGATACGGTTATTCTTAATACAGAATATACCGATAATGTGAAAGTAACATTCAGAATTAAGAGCGATAATAAGGATAATATTAATGATAAATTAACTGAACTCAGTTATGGAAAAGTTTTTTCGACTGTTGTATCAGAAAATTTCTGCGAATTTTAAAGTTTTTTCAAAAAAAATAAAGGATTTTTGTTTTTTTCGGTGTATATAAGTATAGAAAGGTTTTTAAAGGAGGCATTCAAATGACAGTAAGAGAAAAAATTGAAAACAATGAAAAAGTTGTATTGTCTGATAAGGCCTGTTGTTCTGTAGATACTAAAGGCAGAATAATAACAGAAGAAAAATGCCCTTTAAGAACTGATTTTCAACGAGATAGAGACAGAATTATTCATTCTAATTCATTCCGTAGATTAAAACATAAAACTCAGGTTTTCTTGTCTCCTGAAGGTGACCATTATAGAACACGACTTACTCATACTCTTGAAGTTTCACAAATTGCAAGAACAATTGCAAATGGACTTTATCTCAATGAGGATTTGACTGAAGCAATTGCCCTTGGTCACGATTTGGGACATACTCCGTTCGGACATGCAGGGGAAAGAGCACTTAATTCTGTTGTGCCTGAGGGTTTCCGTCATTTTGAACAGAGCTTAAGAGTTGTCGAACGACTTGAAAAAAGTGGTAAAGGTTTAAATCTTACATATGAAGTCCGTGATGGTATCGTTTGCCATACTCGTGGTAAAGAGGCAGATACTCTTGAAGGACGAATTGTCAAACTTGCTGATAAAATTGCATATATCAATCACGATATTGATGATGCAGTACGTGCAGGTGTTATGTGTGAAGAGGATATTCCTTTGGAAATTCGTAAGGAATTAGGTTTCAAAAAATCTGCAAGAATTAATACAATGGTTCTTGATGTGGTTGAAAACAGTGTTGATGATATTGTTTTTTCTGACCGTGTTCAACAGAAGTCGGATCGTAGCCAT
>JAZOWH010000165.1:0-1544 GCA_045659165.1 Candidatus Fimenecus sp.
TGGCTCACAGAACGACATGGCTACGATCCGACTTCTCTCAAATGTTGCTTTTGTCAGAACTATCCCATAAGCCACGAAAATAAAGGTGAGACGATTTCAACAGACCGACTTGTTGATATTATGAAAGAGCTTGAGGAAAAGCAAGTGCATACAATCGATTTTGTAAATCCCACACATTTCTCTCATATTTTAATTGATGCTCTCACAAAGTATAAGCCATCCGTTCCCGTTGTATATAACAGTTCAGGATACGATAATGTTGAAACGCTGAAACAATTGGAAGGACTTGTGGATGTTTATCTTCCTGACTTAAAATATTTCAGTAGTGAAAAATCACAGAAATATGCAAAATGCCCTGATTATTTTGAAAAAACAAGTAATGCAATTCTTGAAATGCATCGTCAACAACCCAAAAACGAGTTCAAAGAGGGGATTATACAAAAAGGACTTATAATTCGTCATCTTGTTTTACCTGCCAATGTTGAGGAAAGCAAAAATATCCTTTTGTGGATAAATGAAAACTTGCCTGACGATACATATATAAGCCTTATGAGTCAGTACACTCCCTATGGAAATATCAAGGATTTTAAAGAGCTTAACAGACGTCTCACAACAGCAGAATATAACAAGGTTGTTGACTTTTTCCTTGATTTAGGGCTAAAGAATGGTTTTATGCAGGAAAAGTCATCTGCAAAGACAGATTTTATACCTGATTTTGACGGAACAGGTATAAAATAATATTGAAATTTAAAATAATAATTGATATAATTATCACATAATTTTTAAGAAAGAAGGATTTAAAATGAAAGGATTTTTCAAAGAATTTAAAGAATTTGCTATGCGTGGCAACGTAATCGACCTTGCAGTCGGCGTTATTATCGGTGGTGCATTCCAGAAAATCATCAACTCTCTTGTAAACGATATTATTATGCCACTTATCGGTCTTGCATTAAAGGGTGCTGACTTTGCAACAAAGTTCATCGCTCTTGATGGTAACGAATATGCAAATATCGAGGAAGCAACAGCTGCAGGTGCTGCAATCCTTACATATGGTAACTTTATCGCAGTTATCCTTGACTTCATTATCGTAGCATTCGTTATTTTCTGCCTTGTTAAGGGTATCAATACTCTCAGAGCAAAGACAGCTAAGGAAGAAGCTGTTGTAGAAGAAGCTCCAACAACAAAGGTTTGCCCATTCTGTAAGAGCGAAATCGCAATTGATGCTACAAAGTGTTGTCACTGTACATCAGATGTTGAATAATTATGCATAAGCTTGGTTTTATCGGCTGTGGTAATATGGCAACTGCCATTATTGGTGGTGCTGTATCCTCAGAATATCTTAAAGGTGAAAATATCTGTGTCTTTGATGTGGATACATCAAAAGCTGAACTTCTCAATAAAGAATATGGCGTGAATTTAAGCCCATCTGCAGAAGAACTTGCAGAAAGCTGTGAATATGTTGTTCTTGCAGTAAAACCACAGGTTTTTCCTGTTGTTTTGCCACAGATTAAGAATAACGTTAAAAATTCAGTTGTAGTTTCAAT
>JAZOWH010000166.1:0-7229 GCA_045659165.1 Candidatus Fimenecus sp.
ACTGCATATTCCTGAATTTCCCACTGTGCACGTGTGCAAGAACGAAGTCGCATAAAGAGGAGAAGTTGTCTTGCGTTCATTGTTGTTACTATATCAAGTGTATTACCGCTGAGCTGATAATATACCAAAAGTTCTTCAGGAACACCAAGTTCTTTAAGTCTTGCATATTCGTCTGCAGTTTCTTTGAATGCATTTTTGTACTTTTCAAGAAGTTCAGGCTTATCGTTTAAAACAGGAGGAATAATAAAACTCATTCTATCTGTTTTGATAAGTTCAGGAATCTGAATTGACTGAATTCTGTGACGTGCAAAGTGAGTAATGCAAGAAAGTGAAACATTGTTGAAACGAAGAGTATAATTTGCACACTCCAATGCTCTTGAACGTTTGCACTTAACAACTGCATGGACGATTTTATTTGTTGTTTCATCATCTGCAATAATCTTTTCAATCTGTTCTGTGCTGTAATTATTATCAGCGATAAGTGCGTTTCTTGCAACACATTTTGCAGCATCAGGAGTAGCACTTAAAAGTTCAACTGGAGTTTTTGTGTGTTCAGGCTTAACATCGATAAATGAAAGGTCAGGCAAGTCAATAAATGTCTTTTCCGGATTGAAACTTGCCATTATACCAGGTGCATATTTCTTTGCCTGTTCATAAAGTTCAAGACCTAATTTTTTGATTTCAGGATATTTTGCACCTCTGCCGCAAATCATAGCAGAAAGCATATTTAAGAATTCTCTGCCATTTACTGAACAGAAGAAGTTGCTGTAAAGACAATATGGCAATACAAAACGAGCATCTTCACGAAGAACGCCATTTGCACAGAGTTCATCATAAAGAGAGAACATTTTACTCATATGGTCAATATATGACTTTTCGATTTCCGCATCATTAAATTCTGGCACATAGAAACCTGCATCACTGAAATTTACATATCGTCTTGACTTAACTGTATATGAAGCAAGTCTGAATTCGATAATAAACTGCTCAACGACAGCAGTAACATTCTGGAATGCAAGTTGGAAATATGTATGTTCAACGGTGCTTGTATGGCCTGACGCAGTTACCTTACCAATAAGGTTTGCATTCTTTTCTTTATCCTGTGATTTATCCCAGATAGAAAGGGCTGTGCCCTCCTGAGTTGAAATTCTGCCACTTGCAGCAGTAACCTTTTCGTCAGTATCAGTCATACCAATGATGAGTGCCATGCTTTTATTGTAATCGTATGCCATAAATATCCCTCTTTTCGTAATCTTTTTTCATTGTATCATAAAAAAGTTATATTTTCAAATAAAACTTTCTTCAAATATTTCTTAACTTTTAACTGCATTTATATTGTATTATTACAAAATCTTTGTTATAATGTATTCTGTATAATTAGGCGAATAATGGTGATTTTGAAATGAAAAGAAAAATGATTGTAATTGAAGGTCTTGACGGTAGCGGAAAATCAACTCAGGTTGAACTTTTAAAGCAAAAGTTACAGGATAATAATGTAGTGCTACGTCAGATTAAACTTCCCGATTATGACAACAAATCAAGTACTCTTGTAAAGATGTATCTTAACGGTGAATTCGGCAGTAATCCTCAAGATGTAAACATTTACTCTGCATCACTTTTTTATGCAGTTGACAGATATGCAAGTTACAAAAACATCTGGGGTGACGACTATAACAACGGCACTCTTATCCTTGCTGACCGTTACACTACATCAAATGCTGTTCATCAGACAGTAAAGCTTCCTAAGGAAGATTGGGACAAGTATCTTGACTGGCTTTTCCACACAGAATATGAAATGATGGAAATTCCAAAACCTGATGCTGTTATTTATCTTGATATGGATGTTGATATTTCTCAGCGCCTTATGTCAAAGAGATATAATGGTGAGGAAACCAAAAAAGATGTTCACGAAGCAAATGTTGGATATCTTAAATCTTGTCGTGAGGCTGCACTTTATGCTGCAGATAGATTTGGTTGGAATGTTGTAAAGTGTTTCCAGGGTGACGAGCCTTTATCAATTGAAGAAATTGGTAACACTATCTTTAATATTGTTAAGGAGATTATTTAATGCATTTCCATTCCCCTAACCTTGCCGACAAAGAATGGGTTGAGAAAGCTTTTCATTTTGGTCAGACAGAATGTTGTGAATATTGTTTTGGCAATATTTATATGTGGTCTGATATTTATGACAACAAGCTTCTGGATGATAACGGAATTTTTGTTTCTGCCGATTTTACGGAAAAACCTATTTTTTGCTACCCTATCGGTAACGGTGACAAAAAATCAACTATAAAAAAACTTATTGAATATGCAAAAGCAAACAATATTGAACTTGAGTTTTTCGGAATGACTGAAAAAGATAAGGATGAACTAAATTTACTTTTCCCAAATCAATTCGAAATTCACGAAACCAGAGATTTCTTCGACTATGTTTACAAATCGGAAGAACTCGCAAATCTTGTTGGACGAAAATACCACAGCAAGAAAAATCACGTTTCATATTTTGAGAAAACTTTTGATTGGAAATATGAGCCAATAAATGAAAGTAACATCGAACAATGTATGCTTCTCAACGACCATTGGAAAGGTCTTAATCTTCAGAAAAATCCTGAAGAAATCAGCGAAGAATGTCTTGCTATCAGAAAAGCCTTGAAGGATTATTTCAAAGTTGGTTTTGAGGGTGGCGTTCTTACAATTCAGGGTGAAATTGTTGCTTTTACATTTGGTGAAAGACTTAACAATAACACTTTCTGCACTCACGTTGAAAAGGCATACGGCAACATCCGTGGTGCATATCAGATGATAAACCGTGAATTTGCCCGTCAGTTACAGGACAGATATGAATATATAAATCGTGAAGAAGATACCGGTAGTGAGGGACTTCGCAGGGCAAAGCTTTCATATCAACCACACAAATTAGTTATAAAATACTCTGCAATTTACAAGGAATAGATTATGATTGAATTTGCGACAATTAAGGATAAAAAAGAACTCTCAAGCCTTTGGCAGATAACTTTTTTGGAAGACTCTCAGGTTATAGAAAACTTTTTCGAAACAGTTTTCCCGACTGTAGTGACTCCAATCATAAAAATTGATGGTGAAATCGCATCTGCGCTCTTTCTTTTGCCATGTAAAATTGGGAATTACAACGGAAAATGTGTTTACTGCGCCATGACAAAGTATTCTCATCGTGGCAAGGGATATATGAAACAGTTGCTTGATTTTTCTTATGATTATTGTAAAGAGAATAATCTTGATTTTCTCTTTCTTGTACCTGCAGAAAGTTCACTTTTTGATTATTACGCAAAATGTGGATTCCAAAAATTTGGCATCAGCAGATGTTACACATTAAAAGATACACCACCTAGTGAAAAAGACAATTTGAAATATGAATGTGAAATTGAATTTTCAGAGTCTGTTATGAAATATTGGGAAAACACCTGTATCGTTTACGGTGGTGAAGCGACTACTTTCGGACTCGTTTTTGATGACGAAGAAACAGTTATACGAAATGCAAAAGGGAATTACAATAATATTCCTGAAAAATATAAAAAATCAGGTGTTAAAGTTAATGGCAACATAAACTTTGGTGAAAACTACACACCTGCTATGATAAAAACAGAAAATGAAACAATAAAAAATACAGATTGTTATATCGGCATTACATTGGAGTGAATAATATGATTTACGTTTTTTTAGCACCAGGATTTGAAGAAATTGAAGCATTGGCAGTTGTTGACGTTTTAAGACGAGCTGAACTCGATGTTATTACTGTTGGTGTAGGTGAAGATTTTGTTATCGGTTCTCATCAGATTCCCGTTGCAGCAGACATTTTTGAAAGAGATTTAGTTCTCCAAGACAACGTGGACGCAATTGTTCTTCCAGGTGGTATGCCAGGAACATTGAATCTTGAAAAAAGCCCTGTTGTTCAAAAAGCAATTGATTGGGCTGTTGAAAATGATAAATTAGTCTGCGCAATTTGTGCAGCGCCTTCAATTTTAGGTCACAAGGGCCTTTTAAATGGTAAAAAAGCAACTTGCTTCCCTGGATTTGAGGAAGAACTTTTTGGTGCAGAGGTTTCAAAAGACTTTGTTGTGAAAGACGGAAACTTTATCACAGCAAAAGGTATGGGTAGTGCTATTGAATTCGGTTTGCAGATTGCAGAAGTTCTCACAAGCCCACTTGAAGTAAAGAAAATTCGTGCATCATTACAGATTTATAATGGATAAAAAGCAAGTACGAAAAGAGCTTATAGAAAAGCGAAAGAACATACCAAAAGACAAAAAAGAAATATACGATAAAGAAATCGGTCACAAAATAATAGAGAGTGATTATTTTAAAAAGGCAAGTCAGGTCCTTGTTTTTGCATCAGTTGGTGACGAATTTGACACACAATCAATTATTAATTGTTGCAGAACAGAAAACAAAAGTGTTTTCTATCCCCTGTGTCTTGATAATCACGGAACTATGAAGTTCTTTAAGGTTGACTCAACAAAAGACTTACAGAATGGAATGTATAATATTCCTGAACCAAAAGAAACCTGCGAAGAATATACGCCAAAAGAAAACGACCTTATTATTGTACCGTGCCTTTCTGTTGACAATGATGGTTACAGAATCGGATACGGCAAAGGTTATTACGACAGATTTTTGAAGGAATTTAAAGGCGTAAGCATCTGTCCTTGTTACAATGAATTACTGACAGATAGTTTACCCACAGATAAATATGATATTAAAATCAATATCCTTATAACAGAGAAGTTTACAAAGGAGGTAATCCTATGAACAGATTTCAGAATAATGACAACTCTTATGACGACCTTTTAAGTGAGTATGCTGGTGATTCTTTACCAAGTAAACCTATAAAAGAAGCACCACAGACTGAATCTAAAAAGACATCATCACAGCCTGTAAAAAGTGAAAACAAACCAAACTTTAATAATGACAGAGTTGCGACTAATCGTTACAGTGACGACAGTTATTTTGATATCGACCTTGTAAAGAAATTTGAAGCACCTGACCAAAACAAGCCTGTCACAAATGTACCTACTGAATCTCCTCGTGGGAAAGGCAAGTTTGTTGTTAACATTGACTATGCTAAATCTTTTGCCATGGATGTTGCAAACAAGGTTAAAACTGCAGCAGCAAACGGAAAACAAGACGAAACCGGAGAAAACCATGAAATCGTCAATGATGAAACACCTAAAAAGACAAAAAAGAAATTTGACATCATAGAATTTTCAGGCTTTCTCCTCAGAACCTTTGAAGAAAACAGAAAGCAGTTCATCGCTTTTGCATGCTGTATTTTAGTTTCCTTCGTTCTCGCCGGTGTTGCAATCAGTTGCATCAATGATGTTCTTGCTATTAATCGTGACGGTGATGAAACGGTTGAAGTTGTTCTTCCTGATAATGCTGACACAGCAGAGGCAATCAAGGTTCTTGATAAAGCAGGTCTTGTAAAGAACAGCATATTCTGTAATGTTTTTGCAAAACTTATGGGATTCTCCGACGAAAACTATCTGTCAGGAATTTACTATTTCACAGATGATATGGGCGTTGAAAAAATGCTGACACGATTCAAAACAAGCAGTACAAGAGGTACTGTTATCAGCATTACAATTCCTGAAGGTTATACTGTTGACCAGATTTTCCAACGACTTGAAAAGAACAACATCTGTACTGCAGAATCACTTTACAGAGTTCTTAACACAGTTGATTTTGGCAATGAATACGACTTTATTGCAAAACTCAAAGACACAGACGAAAGATACTGTGTGCTTGAGGGTTATCTGTTCCCTGCTACCTATGAATTTGAACAAGGTGCAGAACCTGCAACAGTTATCAGAAAATTCCTTGATGCTTTCAAGAGTCGTTGGACAGAGGAATACGCAGCAAAAGCAACTGAACTTGGTATGAGTATGGATGAAATCATCACTCTTGCTTCTATCATTGAAAAAGAAGGTAAAAATAAAGACCAGTTCGTTAATATTTCTTCTGTTCTTCACAACCGTCTTAATCGTTCAGGAATTTTTGCAACTATTGAATGTAACTCAACAAACGATTATGTTGAAAATACCGTTTCAAAACGTGCAACACCAAACGAATTAAAGAAATTTGTTGTTTCATACAACAGTTATCAATCTGGAGGACTTCCTCCAAGCGCTATCTGTAATCCGGGTCTTGATGCTATTGATGCAGCACTTTTCCCAAAAAATACAAAATATTATTTCTTCAGACATGACAAGAAGGGACAAATCTATCTTGCTGAAACTCTTGAAGAACACAGCGCAAACGGAAGACTTGTAAACAAAGCAAATGCGGAGAAGTGATAAAATGATTATACCTGAATTATTAGCCCCTGCCGGGGACAGAGAGCGACTTGAAGCCGCTTTAATGTATGGTGCAGACGCAGTATATCTTGGTGGTGATGCCTTTGGTATGCGTGCTGCGCCACAGAATTTCAATTTTGAACAGCTCAAAAATGCTGTTGACCTTTGTCACGCTAAGGGTGTAAAAGTGTATCTTACTTGTAACACATTAGCACGAAACGACGAAATATTAAAATTACCACATTATCTTGAAAAATGGGCAGAAATCGGTGTTGATGCTTTTATCGTTGCCGATATTGGTGTTTTATCTCTTTGCAAAAAGTACGCACCAAATGTGCCAATTCACATTTCAACACAAGCAGGTATCGTAAACCACGTAACTGCAAATGAATTTTACAATATGGGTGCTTCACGTGTTGTTACAGCACGTGAACTTTCAATGACAGAAATTGCAGAAATCAGAGCAAAGGTACCAAAAGAACTTGAAATTGAATGTTTTGTTCATGGTGCTATGTGCGTTTCTTTTTCAGGAAGATGCTTACTTTCAAACTACCTTGTAAACAGAGATGCAAACCGTGGCGAATGTGCTCAACCTTGCCGTTGGGAATACGCAATTATGGAAGTTAAGCGTGATGGTATGTACTTCCCTATTCAGGACTCAAAAGAAGGCACATATATTCTTAACTCAAAGGATATGTGTATGATTGAGCATATTCCTGAAATGGTAAAGGCAGGTATTAGTAGTTTTAAAATTGAGGGCAGAGCAAAATCTGCTTATTACGCTGCTGTTGTTACAAACGCTTACAGAGTTGCTATTGACGAATACCTTAAAAACCCCTCAGACGATTTCAAAGCACCACAATGGGCTATTGATGAAGTTTATAAAGTAAGTTATCGTGA
>JAZOWH010000167.1:0-3621 GCA_045659165.1 Candidatus Fimenecus sp.
TGTAGGGGACAAAACATTCGGTGAACTTTCTGCCGAAGAAAAAGACAAGGTTAGTCACCGTGGAAACGCATTAAGAAAATTTGTAGAAGAATTACCAAAGTATTTATAATAGGCTCCACCCTTGAGGGGGAGCTGTCAGCGAAGCTGACTGAGGGGGGTATGAAACCACAATCCCCCTTCCGTCAAAACTTCGTTTTGCCACCTTCCCCTCGGAGGGGAAGGCAAAATCGATTGTTAGGAGAAAACAAATGACAAGTAAAGAAAGAGCATATTGGAGAAGTCAGGCTAACGGACTTCAGGCATTATTTCAGGTTGGCAAAGGTGGAATTTCAGATGCACTTATAAAGCAGACTGATGATGCACTTAAAGCACGTGAACTTATTAAAGTTAAAGTTCTTTTAGAAACAAGCCCTGAAAAACCAAAAGTAATCGCACAGAAACTTGCTGAGGCAACAAACAGTGATTGTGTTGGTGTAATCGGTGGAAGTATGATTTTCTATCGTTACAACCCTGAACTTCATAAAGACGAAAAGAAGAAGGCGAGAAAATGAAAATAGGCATTTTTGGTGGAACATTCAATCCTCCTCATAAGGGACATGTAAGAATGATTGAAAAAATGGCCGAAGAGCTTGAACTTGACAAGGTTATAATCATTCCTAATAAAATCCCTACACATAAGCGCTGTGATGACCTTGCTGATAACAAGCATAGGGTTGCAATGTGTAAAATTGCTTTTAAAAACCCTAAGTTTGAAATAAGCACTATAGAAATGGACAGGGAAACAAGCAGTTATACAATTTTCACCGTTGATGAGCTTATGAAGAAGTATCCTAATGATGAGCTTTATCTCATTATCGGCTCTGATATGTTTCTCATTTTCCATAAGTGGTATAAGCACAAGGAATTGCTTGAAAAATGCACAATCTGTGTTGCTTCTCGTGACAACGATAGAAGTGTTCAGGAGCTTCGTGCATATGCTTTCCAAAAGTTAGGCATTTATATGCCACAGCTTGACGCAAATAATTTGCATATTTCACTTCTTGATGCTTATGAAGTAAGCTCAAGTGACATCAGGGAAAGAATCAACCAGAAGAGAAGTCTTTATGGTCTTGTTGACCCTGAAATTATTGAGTATATGGAGAATAACAAGCTTTATGGATACGGAAAGAAATACACAGTTTCTTGAAATTCTTAAAGAACGATTGACAGAGCAAAGACTTTATCACTCTATCTGTGTTGCTGAAAAAGCAAAATATCTTGCTGAAATATTTGGTGGAGACCCGGAAAAAGCGTATACGGCAGGTCTTGTTCATGATATAATGCGATATGAACCTGCAGACAAAATGCTGGAACTTATTGAGAGTGATGGTCAATGTCTTTCGGAAAGTGAAAAGAATATTACCGTTACGCTTCACGCGATAGCAGGTGAGGTGTATCTTCGCAAAAAACTTAATGTTACTGACGAAGAAATACTTTCAGCTGTAAGATGGCATACAACAGGTAAGGAAAATATGTCCTTGCTTGAAAAAATAATTTATGTTGCCGATTTAACTTCTGCTGACAGGGAATATCCTGACATAAAAGAGGTTAGATTAATGGCAGAAGAAAGTCTTGAAAAAACTTGTATTCGTGGACTTTCATTTACAATAGAAGACAATGCAAGAAAACATAAACCGATTCATCTTGATACGGTAAAAGCCTTTAACTATCTTGCAGAAAGGATATAATAAATGGATAGAACAGAACTTATGAAAAATGTTGTTGCTACTCTTGATAGTAAGAAAGCAACAAACATTAAATCTCTTGAGATTACTGAACTTTCATCAGTTGCTGATTATTTTGTAATTGCAACAGGTACATCAGGCACTCATATTCGTGCTCTTTCTGACGAAATTCAGGATTCACTCACAAAACAGGGCGTTGAACCAAGAAATGTTGAGGGTAAGTCAACAGGTTGGATTTTGCTCGACTACAATTCAGTTGTTGTTCACCTTTTCACACCTGACCAGAGAGAAACTTACAGCCTTGAACATCTCTGGGGCGATGCAAAGGAATATGACATTAGTGAAATTATTACAGAAGATTAATCATCTTGACGAGTAATTTTTTGCCATTCCGTCCCAAAATCCTCGTTAATACACCAAGTATTGCCTGCGGTTTTGAAACAAAATGGCTTAAAAATTCTTTCGTCAATCTGTGTGGTATATTTTAGTTTATAAACAAACTGAATTATTAAATTAGTAAAAAATCTCTTTAAAGAAGGTTATGTATATGAATTACGATTTTAAAGCTACCGAATTAAAGTGGCAGGAGAAATGGGAAGAAGCTAAAGTTTTTGAGGCTCAGGATAATTCCGAAAAGCCAAAATTCTATGGACTTGTTGAATTCCCTTATCCATCAGGTGCAGGTATGCACGTCGGTCACATCAAAGCGTATAGTGGTCTTGAAGTAGTATCAAGAAAAAGAAGACTTCAGGGTTACAATGTGCTTTTCCCACTCGGGTTTGATGCTTATGGTCTTCCAACAGAAAACTATGCAATCAAGACAGGCATCCACCCAAGAAAAGTAACTGATATGAACATTGAGAAGTTCACAAGTCAGTTAAAGAGAGTTGGTTTCTCTTTCGACTATTCAAGAGTAGTTGATACAACTGACGATAAATATTATAAGTGGACACAGTGGATTTTCCTTAAAATGTTCGAAAACGGACTTGCTTTCCGTGATAAGACATTAGTTAACTATTGCCCATCTTGTAAGGTTGTTCTCTCAAACGAAGACTCACAGGGTGGTAAGTGTGATATCTGTCACAGCGATGTTGTTCAGAAATCAAAGGACGTATGGTACTTAAGAATTACAGAATATGCTGACAAGCTTCTTGAAGGTCTTGATGGTGTTGACTATCTTCCAAACATCAAGCTTCAGCAGGTTAACTGGATTGGTAAGTCAAGAGGTGCTTTTGTTAACTTCAACCTTAACGAAATCCCTGAAGAATTAAAGATTTACACAACTCGTCCTGATACTCTTTTCGGTGTTACATTTATGGTTATGGCACCTGAACATCCAATTATCGACAAGTATGCTGACAAGATTTCTAATATGGACGAAATCCTCAGTTACAGAACAGAATGTGCAAAGAAGACAGAGTTTGAGCGTACACAGCTTGTAAAGGATAAGACAGGTGTTAAGATTGCTGGTATCACAGCAAAGAACCCTGTAAATGGTAAGGATATTCCTAATTACATATCTGACTATGTTATGATGGGTTTCGGTACAGGTGCTATTATGGCTGTGCCTGCACACGATGACCGTGACTATGACTTCGCTAAGAAATTCGGTATTGATATTATCGAGGTTATCAAGGGTGGCAACATCGAAGAAGCTGCTTATGCAGGTGACGGTGAAATGGTTAACTCTGATTTCCTTAACGGTATTGATAACAAGAAGGAATCAATCGCAAAAATGATTGATTTCTTACAGGATAAAGGCATCGGTGAAGGCGGTGTTCAGTACAAGATGAAGGACTGGGCATTCAACCGTCAGCGTTATTGGGGTGAACCAATTCCAATCGTTCATTGCGATAAATGTGGTATGGTTGCTGTTCCTTATGAAGAACTTCCATTA
>JAZOWH010000168.1:0-1593 GCA_045659165.1 Candidatus Fimenecus sp.
AGACAAACGATAAATCCTGCACCTGCGCTGAGTTTTACTTCACGAACAGTCATCACAAAGTTTTCAGGTTTACCAAGTTTTGTCGGGTCGTCTGACAATGAATACTGTGTCTTTGCAACACAAACAGGGAGCTTGTCCTGACCAAGAGATTCAATTTCCTTGATTGCTTTTTCAGCAGCTGCAGTGAAAATTACACCATCTGCACGATAAATTTCCTTTGCAATTGTGTTAAGCTTTTCTTTGATTGAAAGCTTTTCGTCATAAAGAGGAGCGAAATCTGCTTTACCTTCATCGATAACAGCACAAACCTTTTCCGCAAGGTCCATACCGCCTTCGCCACCTTTAGCAAAAACTTCTGCTAATGACACAGGGACTTGCATTTCTTCACAGAATTCCTTGATGTAAGCAATTTCAGCGTCTGTATCTGTATGGAATTTGTTGATTGCAACAACAACAGGAACATTATATTTTCTCATGTTTTCGATATGAGTTTTAAGGTTTACGATACCTGCTTTAAGTGCTTCTACATTTTCATCCTGTAAATCTGCACGAGCAACGCCACCGTTATATTTAAGAGCACGAATTGTAGCAACAACTACTACACATTCAGGCTTAAGACCTGCATAACGACACTTGATGTCAAGGAACTTTTCAGCACCAAGGTCAGCACCGAAACCAGCCTCTGTAATACAGTAATCAGCGAGTTTTAATGCGAGTTTTGTAGCAGTAACAGAGTTACAACCATGAGCAATATTTGCAAATGGTCCACCATGCATAATTGCAGGAGTATTTTCAAGAGTCTGTACAAGATTTGGCTTGATTGCATCTTTTAAAAGAGCAGCCATTGCACCAACAGCATTGAGGTCCTTTGCATAAACAGGAGTGTTATCAAGAGTCCATGCAACAAGAATATTACCAAGTCTTGCTTTAAGGTCCTCGATATCAGATGCAAGACAGAGAATAGCCATAATTTCACTTGCAACAGTAATCATAAATCCATCTTCACGAGGGATACCATTAATCTTACCACCAAGACCAACGATAACATTACGAAGAGCACGGTCATTCATATCAAGGCAACGCTTAAAGAGAATTCTTCTCTGGTCAATACGAAGGTCATTACCCTGCTGCATATGGTTATCGATAATTGCACAAAGAAGGTTGTTTGCAGCAGTAATTGCGTGCATATCACCTGTGAAATGAAGGTTGATGTCTTCCATAGGAATAACCTGTGAATATCCACCACCTGCAGCACCACCTTTAACACCGAAAACAGGTCCCATTGATGGTTCACGAAGTGCAATACAAGCATTTTTGCCGATTTTGTTCATTGCCTGACCAAGACCAACTGTGATAGTAGTTTTTCCTTCACCTGCAGGAGTTGGGTTAATAGCAGTAACAAGGATGAGTTTTCCGTTTTCTCTGTCAGCATATTTCTTATTAAGAGAAAGCGGAAGTTTTGCCTTGTATTTGCCATACATTTCAAGGTCATCTGCATCAATGTTGAGTTTTTTTGCGATTTCTGTGATTGGTAAACATGGTGTCTGCTGTGCAATTTGGATGTCTGAAAGCATAATAATTTTCCTCCTGAAT
>JAZOWH010000169.1:0-3122 GCA_045659165.1 Candidatus Fimenecus sp.
ACCGCTTGGCCTCCGACTTCAATCTGCCTGTTTTAGACGGTGCAGCAGCACTTGTGCCTGTTTATGCATCAATTATTGAATGTGTTTATCCGAAAGGTTCTGTAACATACGAAGGCGGAGTTTTTTCTGACGATAATTTCTACGGCGAAAATTTTGCTCCCGACAGTAAAATGCAATACAAAAACACAGTTCGCGGATACAAAGCTATTGTTGACGGTGAAACTGATATTCTTTTCTGTGCTGCTCCATCAGCAGAGCAAAAACAATATGCCCAAGAACAAGGTGTTGAACTCGTTTATGTTCCCGTAGGACTTGAAGCATTTGTATTTTTCGTCAACGAAAATAATTCTGTTGAAAACCTTACAACACAACAAGTCCGCGATATTTATGGTGGAAAGTATAAAAACTGGTCAAAGGTTGGCGGTCCGAATAGAGTTATTAATCCTGTTATACGATTAGAGGGTAGTGGAAGTCAATCAGCTATGAATGCCTTTATGGGTGACACAAAAATTGCACCTAAATCCCCTTTTGCTATCACAGGCGGTTCTATCGGTTTTTCATTCCGTTATTATATGGACGGAATTGTAGGCAACGAGAGTGTTAAAATGCTTTCATTAAATGGTGTGGAGCCGACTGCAGAAAACATACAGAACGGTACATATCCGATTATCGCACAATTTTATGCAATTTATCGTGCTGACAATAAAAATGAAAACATACCCATTCTTATTGAGTGGCTTTTATCCAATGAAGGACAGACACTTATTGAAGAAAGCGGTTATGTGAGAATAGCAAAATAAAAATGTCCTCCCTTTAATTTAAAAGGGAGGATTTTTTCAAATCATCGAGACGCCGACCCCTACGAATTGTATGCTTGTTTCATTGACAAAATATGGGTAATATGATAAGATTTTTGTTATAATAGTATTAGTATGCAGTTTTATCTGCGATAATATTTTTTGAGGTGTAACCTGAATGAGTAAATATATTTTTTCAGTGCAGACTGATATGACAAAATTCAATAATTTTTCAGAAGAAAACGGTGGTTCTATTTATCAAACTTCCTATTGGTCAGAAGTAAAGAGTGCGTGGAAACCATCTTTTTATATGGGCTATGACGAGAACAATCAGCCTGTACTCTCCTGCCTTTGCCTTGAAAGAGATATTAAGGTTGGCAAGCTCTGGTATTGTCCTGATGGTTTTGTTTGTGACCTTATGAATGAAACTCTTGTTGTAGAATTCTGTACATTCATGAAGTCGGAAATGAAAAAGCATAAAATCTGCGCTATGGTTTGTGACCCACTTATTATCGAAGAGCTTGATGGTGAAAAGTGTGACACATCTGCTGTAAATTCTATGCTTAAAGGTGGATTTACTCTTAACGAAGATAAGAACTTTTATATTGTTCAACCTGCTGTTGCTATATGCTCTCCTCTTAAAGGTTATACTCCTGAAACATTTTTAAAGAAATGCGAAAAAGGTGTTCGTCACGGACTTAAAGCTGCTGCAGACGGTCTTTTATACACAGAAAGCTATGACCACATTACATTGGAACAGCATCCGGAAAAGCTTGATGAATTCTTTACTGTTATGACAGAAACTGCTGACAGAACTGAATTTATTCAACGTGACAAGAACTACTATAAGACAATGGTTACTGCTCTTAACGGTAAGGCAGTTATGAATTTTATCTACTGTGACCAGAAAATGAGAAAAGACCATTGTGATGAATTGAGTAATAAAAAGACGGAACTTGAAAATCAGCTTTTTGAACTCGAAAATGCTGAAAAGAAGAACAAGAAAGAAATTTCTGCTATTAAGAAAGAACTTGATACAATAAATAACACTCTTACAAGAAATGAAAAGGTTGACAAGGAACTCAACGAGAGATATGGTGATGATGTACCTGAAAAGCTTTGCCTTGCAGTAAGTATTACATCACGTTTTAGTAAGACTGCAATCTGCCTTTACGGTGGTACAAGAAATATTCTTCGTAACACGCTTCGTCCTACTCATTTCCTTAACTGGGTAAGAATTGAGGACAGTTTTGCACAGGGTATGGAAATCCACGATTTAGGTCGAGTTACAGGTGACCCACACGACGAGAACAATCCTCTTTTCGGTCTTGCAAAATATAAGATGAGTTATAATGGTCAATTGACTGAATATGTTGGTGATATGTATTTAGTTAATGACAAATTCACATTTATGCTTTTCAGAAAACTTCTTCCTAAAGTTAAAAAGGTTAAGAACACAATTCTTAAAAAGCACATTAAAGAAAAAACTGTCAGCAACAGTAAAAAGTAATTGATTACAGGTGATAAGTTTGAGTTATCAGTTAAAAACAATAAGTCCTGAACAGAATGATGGTTTTGTAAACGGACATAAAAAAGAGCATTTTATGCAACTTTCTCTCTGGGGAAAGGTAAAATCCACTGGGGACTGGAAAGACGAACTTTTAGGTCTTTTCAATGATGATAAGCTTGTTGGTACAGTTATGCTTCTTCATAGAAAAATTCCATTTATCGGTGGTTCACTTTACTATGCACCAAGAGGTTTTGTAGTTGATTTTGATGATTTTGCTCTTGTAGAAGCATTCACAAAAGAAATATACAAATATCTTAAAACAAAAAATGCAGTTTATCTTCTTATTGACCCTGATTATTATTACAGAGTCCTTGATAAATACGAAAACGAAGTTTCATCAAATCTTGATTTCATAAGCAAAATGGAACAATTAGGATATAAGCATCGTGGCTTTACACAAGGCTTTGATGGTAGTCAGCCAAGATGCACTTTCCGTCTTAATCTTTCAGGTGAACTCGATGATATCTTTGGAAACTTTGATAGATACGCTAAAAAGGCAATCAAGCAGTCAGAGGACAACTGTATTGAAGTTTTCCCATCAACTGATTTTGACACCTATGCTGAAATTATGAAAGAAACAGCACTTCGTGATGGTTTTATCGAAAATCAGATTGACTACTACAAAAATGTGTATGACACGCTTCATCCACATGGATACTGTGAGCTTTTAATGTCAAAGTATTTCCCTGACAGACATCTCAATGCTCTTACTGGTCAATTGGAGACGGTTGAAAAGGAAATTCAGTCAGCAAAAG
>JAZOWH010000170.1:0-4707 GCA_045659165.1 Candidatus Fimenecus sp.
AGGTGAAACTAGCAACAGCTCTTATGTTGTCTGCTCCAATAAAGAATGAGAGACTGAAGAGCTTTTATTCCTTTAGAGAAAAGCATTGTAAATTATCACCTAAATATGTAAATTTTAATGATATTGCTAATGGTGAATATACAGATGTAGTCTGTGGTAGTGACCAGATATGGAATCCGGTGATTACAAGAGGGATAAATCCATTTTATTTTGGAGATATACCAGGCGTTGAAAACAGAATTTCATATGCTGCTAGTTTGGGCAGAGATAAATATAATGAAACAGATGAACAAAAAGCTGCAGAATTGATTAAGCGTATGGATTATGTATCAGTACGAGAAGAAAAATCGATTGAATACATAAAAAGTATTTCAGGTAAAAATGTGGTTGGAGTTTGTGACCCTGTATTTTTACTTCCAAAGGAAGAATATGAACAGATTGCAAAACCAATTAGAGTTAAAAAGCCGTATTTGTTGTTATACAGTGTAGTTAATAATGCTGATATGTTGTCTGCAGCGAAAGAGTATGCTACACAAAAGGGAATCACTCTTGTTGAAATATGTCAGAGCAAAAATCGTCATGAAGGTCATATTCAACTTTCTGCAGTATCTCCTGAGGAATTTTTAGGAGCTATAAGAGACGCTGAAACAGTCATAACCAACTCTTTTCATGGCACGGCATTTTCAATACTCTTTAATAAGGATTTTTATGTGTTTGATAATAAAGCACGAGGTAGCCGAATTACAAATATTCTATATAAATCAGGTCTTGAAAATCGTATTGTTGAAGAAAAAATAGAAGAAATTTCAGGAATTGATTACGAAAAGGTAAATGAAAATCTTCGTGATTATATAAATTCTTCTAAACAGTTTTTACTTTCTGCATTAAGTGCCACAAAGAAACCAATAACAGATAGTTGTGTTGGTTGTGGTGCCTGTAAATCAGTATGTAAGCTTGATGCTATAACTCTTACGAAAAACCAAGGCGGTTTTATAAAGGGATATATCGATACCAATAAATGTGTTGATTGTGGTATGTGTACAAAGGCTTGTCCTACATTTAATGTTCCACAAAAAAACACTCCTGAAAAAGTTCTTGCATTTAAAGCAGAGGACCATATAAGAAAAAAATCCACATCAGGTGGTGTGGCATCAGCACTTGCTGAAAGTGTTATAAATAACGGTGGTAGTGTTTATGGTGCTTGTCTTGATGGTGAATTTAATCTTAAGCACATCAGAATAAATCGAGATGAAGATATCGCTTTGATACAAGGCACAAAATATATTCAGAGTGATATGACAGGTGTTTTTGAAAATCTCAGAAACGACCTTGAAAATGGTCTTTCAGTTTTATTTACAGGCACACCTTGTCAGGTAGCATCTGTAAAAAACTTTGTATCTTTAAATAAACTAAATGCACAAAATCTTTATTTGTGTGATATAATCTGTCATGGAGTACCTTCACCGAAAGTGTTTAAAGATTACATTGTATGGCTTGGCAGTGAAGAAAAAAGTAAAATAACCAAATATTATTTCAGAAACAAAAAATTTTCCTGGCGTGGTGATTCCAGCTCTGCCGAAACTGATACAACTGAAATCAAACGTAATAAAAATGTTTCAGCATTTATGAATTTGTATTATGGTAATAACATCACTTGTGATGCATGTTTTAATTGTAAATTCACATCACAGGATAGAGTAAGTGATTTGACTGTATCAGATTTCTGGGGAATTGAGAATGATAACCCTGAATTTGAGGACAAATTGGGTGTATCAATGGTTATGGTGAATTCACAAAAAGGTAAAGAAATATTCGAAACACTTAATGGTGATTCAGTTGAGGCGGATGTTGAAAATGCAAAACAGCCACAGATGAAAAAGACAGTAGAAAAACCAGAAAATTATGAAGAGTTCTGGAAGATTTATAAGGAAAAAGGTATTGATTATATATTAAAAAAATTTGCAATACCTAAAACAACATTAAAAACAATTATTTATAATCTTATAAAAGGATAGGGTGAAAGTATTATGTCACTTTTCACAAACAAAACTTTAATGATTACCGGTGGTACAGGTTCATTCGGTAACACAGTTCTTAGAAGATTTTTAGAAACAGATATAGGTGAAATCCGTGTCTTCTCAAGAGATGAGAAAAAGCAAGATGATATGCGTCATGAATTTCAGCAGAAATATCCCGAGGTTGCCGATAAGCTCAAATTTTATATCGGTGATGTAAGAGATTTACAGTCAGTAAAAAATGCAATGCATGGTGTTAATTATATATTCCACGCAGCAGCATTAAAACAAGTTCCATCATGTGAATTTTTCCCTGTTGAAGCAGTTAAAACTAATGTTCTTGGTACAGATAATGTGCTTACTGCTGCTATTGATGAGGGTGTTGAATGTGTAATCTGCCTTTCAACAGACAAGGCTGCATACCCTGTAAATGCAATGGGTACATCAAAGGCTATGATGGAAAAGGTTGTTGTTGCAAAGTCAAGAACAGTAAGCCCTGAAAAGACTAAAATCTGCTGTACTCGTTATGGTAATGTGCTTTGTTCTCGTGGTTCAGTTGTACCTCTTTGGATTGAACAGATTCGTGAAGGTAAGCCAATTACAATCACAGAGCCTACAATGACTCGTTTTGTAATGAGCCTTGAAGAAGCAGTTGACCTTGTTCTTTTCGCATTTGAGAATGGTGAAAGTGGTGACATTCTTGTTCAGAAAGCACCTGCTTGTACAATTGAAGTACTTGCACAGGCTGTAAAAGAACTTTTTGCTCCTGAAACTGAAATTAAGGTTATCGGCATCCGTCACGGTGAAAAGGTATATGAAACACTTCTTACAAATGAAGAATGTGCAAATGCTATCGATATGGGTAACTTCTATCGTGTACCTGCTGACAAGCGTGGTCTTAACTATGACAAATATTTCAACGAAGGTAATAAAGAAAGAAATACACTTACAGAGTTCAATTCAAATAACACAGAATTATGGACAGTTGAACAGGTAAAGGAAAAGCTTTTATCTCTTTCATATATTCAGGAAGAACTCGCAAACTGGAAAAAATAATCGAGGAATTATTATGAAAATTCTGATTACAGGTGCAAAAGGTTTTGTAGGAAAAAATCTTGTTGCTACTTTGAACACAATTAAAGATGGCAAAAACAGAACAACAGAATTGCCAACAGACCTCATAATATGTGAATTTGATGTTGATACAGATAAGTCACTTCTTGATGATTACTGTAAGGATTGCGATTTTGTAGTAAATCTTGCAGGTGTCAATCGTCCACAGAATACAGATGAGTTTATGAAAGGTAATTTCGGTTTTGCATCTGAATTGCTTGAAACATTGAAAAAATATAATAATACTTGTCCTGTTTTGTTGTCATCTTCTATACAAGCAACACTTGATAACCCTTATGGACAAAGCAAAAAAGCGGGTGAGAACCTTTTCTTCAGTTATGCCGAAGAAACAGGTGCTAAAGTCCTTGTTTATCGTTTCCCAAATGTTTTTGGTAAATGGTGCAGACCAAATTATAATAGTGCAGTTGCTACATTCTGTAATAATATTGCAAATGATTTGCCGATTCAGGTCAATGACCGTAATCATCCAATGACACTTGTGTATATTGATGATGTGGTGAATGAAATTATAGGTGCTATGTGTGGCAACGAAACAAAAGATGGTGATTTCTGCAAAGTGCCTGTTGAACATAAGGTCACTCTTGGTGAAATTGTTGACTTGATATATTCATTTAAAGAAAGTCGCGAAAATAAAATGGTGCCTGATATGACAGATGGCAGTTTCGGGAAGAAACTTTACAGTACATACCTTTCATATCTTCCAAAGGACAAGTTTTCATATCCGCTGAAAATGAATGTTGACGATAGAGGCTCTTTTACTGAAATTTTAAGAACAGCTAATAATGGTCAGTTTTCTGTGAATATCTCAAAACCTGGAATTATAAAAGGTCAGCATTGGCATCATACAAAGAATGAGAAATTCCTTGTGGTATCAGGAAAAGGCGTAATCCGTTTCCGTAAGATTGACAGTGATGAAGTGATTGAGTATTTTGTTTCAGGGGAAAAGCTGGAAGTTATTGACATTCCGACAGGATACACTCATAATATAGAAAACCTTGGTGACACAGATATGGTTACATTTATGTGGTGTAATGAATGCTTCAATCCGGACAAACCTGACACTTTCTTTATGGAGGTATAAATATATGAAATTAGATTATTCAGATATTAAATTTAAAGACAATGGCAAGTTAAAGCTTTTGATTATTGTAGGCACTCGCCCTGAAATCATTCGTCTTGCTGCTGTTATTAACAAATGCCGTGAATATTTTGACTGTATTTTAGCTCATACAGGTCAGAATTATGACTATAACCTTAATGGTGTATTTTTCAAGGATTTGAAACTTCAAGACCCAGAGGTTTATATGGATGCAGTAGGTGATGACCTTGGTGCAACAGTTGGTAATATTATAAACTGTTCGTATAAGCTTATGGCAGAAATCAAACCTGATGCAATGCTTATTTTAGGTGACACAAACTCTTGTCTTTCAGCAATTGCTGCAAAGAGACTCCATATTCCAATTTTCCATATGGAAGCAGGTAACCGTTGCAAAGACGAGTGTCTGCCCGAAGAAACCAACCGCCGTATGGTTGATATTATTTCAGACGTTAATATGGC
>JAZOWH010000171.1:0-8182 GCA_045659165.1 Candidatus Fimenecus sp.
GTTTCAAGTTCGCTGTCACCTAAAACAAGTGTGTATAATGCGCCGATTTTGTTAGCATATTTCATCTGTGGTTTAAGACCACGACCAACAGTATCGAACTGAACACACATTCCTTCATTACGAAGTTCAGTTGCAATACGAGCAGCTTCGATGTTTGCATTTGCACCCATACTTGCGATATAAAGGTCGCATTTCTTTGGTTCAGGGAATGGTGTTTTCTGTGCTTCCATAAGAAGTAAAAGTCTTTCGAGGCCTAAACCAAAACCACAAGCAGGAAGTGGACTACCACCCATTTCTGCGATAAGACCATCATAACGGCCACCACCACAAACTGTACCCTGAGCTCCGATTTCTTTTGAAACGAATTCAAAAACAGTTCTTGTGTAATAGTCAAGACCACGAACAATCTGTGGGTTAACTGTGTATTCTATATTCATAGCATCAAGATATTTCTTAACGCTTTCAAAATGCTCTTTACAATCGTCACAAAGGAATTCAATAACAGTAGGTGCTTTTTCTGCGATACCGCTACAAACAGGGCTCTTACAGTCAAGAATTCTCATTGGGTTTCTATCAAGACGACCAAGGCAAGTTTCGCAAAGGTCACCCTTGTACTGTTCAAAATACTCTTTGAGTGCCTTGTGATAATGCTTTCTGCATTCAGGACAACCGATTGAGTTGATTTCAAGTGCTAAGTTGTTGATTCCAAGATAATTGAAAACTTCATTTGCAAGTGAAATAACTTCTGCATCAGCACTTGGAGCGCCTGCACCGAAGCATTCAACACCAAACTGATGGAATTCACGAAGACGACCTGCCTGAGGCTTTTCATATCTGTAACAAGATGTGATATAGAAAATCTTCTGTGGAAGTCCCTCGTTGAAAAGTCCGTGTTCAAGGAATGCTCTTACTGCACCTGCAGTACCTTCAGGACGAAGAGTGATGCTTCTGCCACCCTTGTCTTCAAAAGTGTACATTTCTTTCTGAACAACGTCTGTTGTTTCACCAACACCACGCTGGAAAAGTTCAGTATGTTCAAAAACAGGAGTTCTCATTTCGTGGAAACCGAAGTTTTCTGCAGTTTCTCTTACTGCTGATTCCACATATTGTATTTTGTAACTTTCTTTAGGGAGAGTATCCTGAGTTCCCTTAATTGCATTAGTAACTAAAGCCATAAAAAATCTTCCTTAATAATATGTTTTGCCTCCTCAAAGATAAGAGGAGGCGTTGTGTTCTATGTGATTATTTTGGATTGACAATATCTCGCCAATCAAGGTCACCACGTTCAAGAGCGTGGATAAGAGCCTCAGCAGTTGCGATATTTGTAGCAACCGGAACATTATGAACGTCACAAAGACGAAGTAATGTAGCATCCTTTGGCTCATGTGGTTTTGGGTTAAGAGGGTCACGGAAAATAAGGAGCAAGTCGATTTCGTTACACGCAATTCGTGAACTGATTTGCTGGTCACCACCATGAGAACCACTAAGGAACTGTGTGATTTTAAGTCCTGTTGCCTCAGCAACCATTTTACCTGTTGTTCCTGTCGCACAAAGATTATGACGTGAAAGAATACCGCAATAAGCGATACAGAATTGTGTCATAAGTTCTTTCTTTGAGTCGTGTGCCATAAGTGCTATGTTCATACTTAACCCCTTCTTTCATAATATTTCCCCATTTGTTTCAAACACCATACGCTAATTTGCCTATTATTACCTATAATAACAAATAAACATTGATTTTTCAATATTTTTTTACAAATTAAGTGGTATTTCTTTTCCGGTAATTCTGCCTGAAATGTTGTTGAAGGCAATTTTAACTTTACTACGCTCCGGAATCTCCTTTTCGCTGACAGAAGCCTGTGTTACACGCTTGTCCTCTGGCACAACACCAAGGAGTCGGAGGTATGTAATATCTATAACTTCATCAATGTTTAAAAGGTTTCCTTTTTTCACAGCGCGTGGGTCAAATCTGTTAATAACAAGATACATATTTTCGTCTTTGATTCCTGCTTCTGAAAGCTTTGTTCCTGCAACACAAGCACTGCGGGCACTCACATTGTCAGGAGTGGCAACAAGGATGCAGAAATTTGCACATTTTGCATAGATAAGAGGTAATTCACCAATACCTGCAGGACTGTCAATGATAATGTAATCATAGTTGTTTTCGTAAAGAGAAATCAATTCCTTGAATGATTCAAAGGATAAATTTTCAGGTGTCTGAAGTGGAGCAGGTAAAAGCTGAAGATTTTCGTCATAGAAAAGTCGTGCTTTTTCGCAATCACAACGATTTTCAACAACATCTGACCAATCATAAACAACCATTGAATCAAGACCTAAAAGAAGGTCAAGGCTACGCAGAGTAATATCACCATCAATAAGGAGTACCTTTTTACCCATTTTGCAAAGTGAAAGGGCAGTATTGGTGCAGAAGGTTGATTTTCCAACTCCACCTTTTCCCGATAAAACTGTATAAATCTGTGCCATAAATTCGCCTCATTTTTTTGAGTAACCACTGATTAAATCTTGGTTACAATTCTCAGTGGTTACTTTTCTGTCATAACTCGTCCAAAATACTCGTTAATACACAAAGTATTGTCTGCGTTTTTTGACGGTTCTGACAAAAAACTATCTCGCTGATAATCGCAACCCGATTTACCCAGCGATTACTTAATGTATTATGAATATTTTAGCACAAATTTGTTGTTTTTTAAAGGTAATTTTTGAAAATTCTCAATATGTTACACATACTGCTCTTTTTCTTTGAAATCGGAGTAAAATCGCCTGTTTTTTCGGACACGATATGTTAATTTTTTTATTATGGACAAGCATATAATCAAGAAAGATTATAAAGGCAGGTGATAAAAGTGACAAATCGTGAGTTTGGGACAGAGCTTGACAACGGAAGAATTCAACTGACAGAGTTGGGAAAATCGGCTATTATGCAGACACTGTATTTCGGTCTTGCATTTTTAACTGCATCTGCATCATCACAACAGTATTTTTCACCATTAGGCATAGCGTTTGCCTGTGGTGTTCAACGACAGGACACATTGTTTTCTTGTTTTGGTGCTATGGCAGGTTACATTATTGCAAACGACTATGTTGATGCATTTCGATATGTTATGGCGTTGGTTCTTGTTTATATTTTAAAGGTTTATACCAATACTTTTCCAAAATTGCGAAGAAAAAATACGGTGTCATCTTTTATTTCTCTGTTTGTGACCATCTCAACGGGGATTGTAGTGACGATTACAGAGCCTTTTGGTGAAGAGGTTGTATTTCTTAGAGTGGCAGAAGCAATAACCGCATTTGGTGGAGCATATTTCTTTTCGGTAGGTGTTCGTACACTTGAAAAGATACAGGAAAACGAAAGACTCACATCAAAAGAAGTAGTTTCTGTGGTGATTTCTCTTTTATCTCTCATATTGTGTGTATCAAAAATCTCGTTTATGAGTATTTCGATTTCGGGAATTGCCTGCTCATATATAGTTATGATTTCTGCTTATCTTTTTAAGGAATCGGGAGGTGCAGTAATCGGTACGGGTGCATCATTAGGCTTTACAATGACAGGTAACAGCAGTCCCATAGTATTCTGTTATGCAGGAGCAGGGCTGTTTTCGGGACTTTTTTCTTATTCGGGAAGAGTACTCTGTGCTTGTGCATATATTTTCTGTTACGGAGCATTGTATATCTTTTTAGGTGACGATTACAAAAATTTCGGACCATTACTTGAAACGGCGTTGGCATCGGTGCTTTTTGTTGTTACACCACAGAAATGGTTGTTTCAGGTAAAAATGAAGCTGTCATTTTTGTCCTTTTCAGGTGATGGCAGAGCATTTCGCAATATGATAATCTCACGGATAAAATCAGCAAGAGATGCTGTGGGAGATATGTCGGAAACTGTTGTAAGAGTATCGGATGCTCTGCGTGAAAGGTCCTTGCCCGATACAACTGCTGTGTATCTACGCGTAAGGGATACTGTGTGCGAAAAATGTGCAAGCTACAACAAGTGCTGGAGAAATATGTTGTCATCAACATTGGCAGAGTTTGATGAAATTCTTGACGAAATACGAAAAACGGGAAGCGTAACACCATCCTGCTCACCAATGTCATTACAAAGCAGATGTATAAGGATAATGTCACTTTGCGACAGCTTCAATAAAAATTATGTTTTATACTCGGCACGCTTGGGTGCAGAGGGGAGAATCAATGAAATGCGAAAAATTACCACAGACCAATTTGATACAGTAGGGGAAATGCTTGATGATTTGTTGTTAGGTTTTGAACAGGAAACAAAACCACTTGCAAGTAAATCAGTAGCACTTAAAAACAGCCTTGAAGATATTGGTGTTCGTGCTTTCGTGAATTGTTACGAAGGTGAAAATATGAATATGGTAATTAACATAAGCATTGATGCAGAAAACGATGCGTCAACGGGTGAAATATGTGAGTGTATAAAGATGTCAACGGAAAAGGACTTTCCACCACCTGCAATTATTACGGGAGAAAAGGAAAAAATGCTTCTTTTCTGGGAGACAACGCCACTTATGGCAGAGTGTTTTTATCATCAGATATCGGCAAACGGAACGGATGTTTGTGGTGACTGCTTTGATTCATTTTTCGACGGGAAAGGTAATTTTATAGCCATACTCAGTGATGGTATGGGAAAAGGTGAAAAAGCAGCAATTGATGGCACAATGGCATCAACACTATTTTCACGATTGATAATATCGGGATTTTCTTTTCCTTGTGCTTTACGACTTGTGAATTCTGCTATGCTTGTAAAAAGTCATGAGGAATCCCTTGCAACTCTTGATATTTTAAAGGTGAATCTGTATAACGGAAAATCTGTAATTTATAAAGCAGGTGCTACGGTTTCGTTGCTTTATCGTAACGGAAAAATCAGCGAAATCAAAAAGTCAGCCATGCCCATAGGCATTCTTCGTCAGGCAGAGTTTGCCACAATTAATGGTGGGCTTAAAAATGGTGATGTGCTTATTATGATGTCTGATGGTGCAGTTGACAATAGTATTGATGAGATTAAAAGATATATTACGGAAAACGGATTTTCCTATGATTTGCCTGAAAAGCTCTGTGCAATTGCAAAAACAAAAAATATGAGCCACAGTGACGATATCACCGTGGCTGTCATAAAGATTAAATTAAATTATGATTAAAGCTCTATCCACATAGCAGGACGGACTGAACGCTTTTCAATGCCAACAGGAGCACCCATGTTAAGGATAAATCCGTCAACCTTTACGGAAGAGGCTTTGTACTGTGTTGTACCTGGTGAACGAAGCCACCAACGACAACTACGAGTAAGATTTTCAAGCTGTGAACCCTGAGATTCAGCATATTCTGTTGCAACACAAACTCTTTCAAGAGATGTTGGAAGATATGTTGTTGCTTCGTCGATTGAAAGAAGGAAAATCTTATCACTTGTATCGTTACCACCATCTGTATTGAAGTCAGCATTATCTCTGTTTTCAAGTTTAGTAGTCTTGATTTTTGCTCTTTCTGAATTGGAGAAAGCAGATGAATAAAATTCATTGTTGAGCCAAGCGCGGATGTCACTTGTTTCCCATGTAACCTGCTCAATTGAAGAGTGGTAATGACGACAATCAAGCGCGTAACGGCTTATTACAAGCATTTTGCCATTTTCGTCTTTTTCAAGGACTTTCCATTCAATCTGTTCTTTTCCGTTTGCTGTTTTGTTATCCTGTTCAAAGTTGCCTAATCTGATGATGTCACCAATTTGTGCGATTTCAGGATGCTCGTTTAAAAGAGCATTTGCTTGTGCTTTACTGTCCTTGAACATTTTCAACGATTTGAAAGTGAGATATGCTTCCTCATAGTTCTGTTCTTCCACATTCTTAACAGCATTGTTGTATTTTACTGACGGAATAATCACTGTGACAGTAAGAGTTGCGATTGCAACAACAAGAACGAATGAGAGAAAAGCTTTAAGAAAAGTTTTGCCCTTCGCTTTTGCTTTTTTTGCTCTTTCAATGCGATTTTTCTCGGCAAGTCGTTCCCTTTCGAGTCGCTGTGCCTCAGCTATAACACGATTTTCTTCGGCACGGACTTTTGCTTCTTCTGCTCGGGCTCTCGCTTCTTCGCGTTTTCTTTCGTTTTCAAGACGAATAGCTTCAGCTTGCGAATTCTTACCTGAATCAGAATAAACATCAACAGGTGGTTTTGAGTTGTTTACTGTGTTGTTTTGTGGAAGTGCTTTTCTTGTACCACAGTACGCACAGACGGCATATTGACCGTTTTCTTCGATTTCAAGCGTACCTCCACACATTTCACATTTTAAAATTGACATTGTGTTACCTCAATTATTTAAGTGCTTTGCATTTGTTGTTTCTGTTGTCGATAAGAACAAGTAATTCCTGTGCCTGATTTTCCATTGCAACAGTATCACCACTCTTGACAGCAGTTTCAAAAATTCTGAATTCATAACCGATTCTGCCCTCGATTTCACTGAGATGTTCGTTGCTCATAGGGTCAGAATAACGGATTGCTTCATAAACCTTGTTAACTAAATTTTTTGATTCTGGTGTGTTTGCTCTTGCTATAAGATTCTGTGCATCAACAGTAAGAGTTTTGATAAAGAATGTCTGTTCTTTGATTTTCTTTTCAACAGATTCAACGATATCACCAGCAGATTTTGCCTTGATAGTTGCAATAGCAACAAATGCGAGTACAAGTACGCTGACAATAGCAGCAATCCATGTTTCTGCAGCTGGAATTGCCATGAAAATTGAACCTGCAACTGCACTTACAACAACACCGATTACACTTACACGAAGTAATGGAATGTTATAGAAAATCTTTGTGATATTGTCGTCTTTAAGTCCGATGTATGCACAAGCAAGCTGACCAACGAAGCCAATCATTACAAGAGCATAACCAAACCAGAAAGTGTCTGTGAATTTTGATTCACCATTGATTTCACTAGGAGAAACAAACACAATCACATTGAAAACAACGGCTAAAATAGCCCATACAACTGCATATAATTTAAAGTTTTTACTGATTTTCATTTCCGTGTCCTCCTATTAAAGCTTTTCACCACATTGTGAACAGAAGTTGCCGTTTGTTGCTTCTGCACCACACTTAGGGCAAGTGTTTACGAATTTGAATCCACATTCAAGACAGAATTTGCCTTTTTGAACTTGCTTTTTGCAATTAGGACAAACTACAAGGTTTGATTCTTCAACTTTTTCGCCACACTGAAGGCAGAATTTTGCATTCTGTGGAAGTGTAGCACCACATTTTGCACATTTAGGGTTTGCTGTTGAATTTATAACATCACCCATCATGCCACCGACCATACCACCGACAGCACCGCCGACACCTGCCATTGTGCCAAGGCCTACACCCATATTGGTGAATTCGCCGACTGCTTCATTTTCGGCAATTTTTTCAGCAACATCAAATCCACGTTCCTGACTGTATGTATAACCTTCCTGAGCACGCTTTGCAGCCTGTGCTTTTGAGTCGATAACAACCTTCTGTGCCTGAGTTTCTGCGTCAATGATTTCTCTTTGCTGACGGAGTTTTGCTTCTGCAATATCAGCATACTGACGGAAATGAAGTTCCTTGAACTGCTCGTACTGCTTATCACCATCAGGCTTAACAACAGTTGTTACAAAGAACTGTTCAAGGGCGATACCATAATCGGCAAAGTCATTTACAAGAAGTCCTTTGATAGCATCAGAGAACATTGCAAGATTTTCATCAATCTCAAAAATGTTGATGCTATTAGCTTTCATTGTCTGTGCGATATATGTTTTCACTCTTGTCATAAGGAATGAACGGAAGAACATCACAAGCTTTGATTGTGTAAGGAAGTCCTCTGTTCCCACAAGTTTCAAGAGAAGTTTTCGTGAATCGTCAGCACGAAGGCTCATTTCACCACTTGCACCGATTGAAATAGGGAATTTGTATGTTGGCTCAATGTATTGAACCTTTGAGTCAGTACCCCATTTAATTGCCATCTGTTCAACTTTGTTTATAAAGTAAACTTCACAATGGAATGGTGTTTCATCACCTGTTGTTCTGTTAAGTGCCTTGCTGAGTACAGGAATATTCTGAGTTTCAAGTGTGTAACGGCCTGGTCCGAAAAGGTCAAGAGCCTGACCGTTCATAAAGAAAATTGCTTCCTGATTTTCAT
>JAZOWH010000172.1:0-9219 GCA_045659165.1 Candidatus Fimenecus sp.
AACTCTTTCCATACCACCAACGATAAGACGCTTTAAGTAAAGTTCAAGTGAAATACGAAGTTTGATATCTGTATCAAGAGCATTGAAGTGAGTTTCAAATGGTCTTGCTGCTGCACCACCTGCATTGTAAACGAGCATTGGAGTTTCAACTTCCATAAAGCCTTCGCCGTCAAGATATTTACGAACAGCACTGATAATCTTTGAACGGTTGATGAGAGTCTGTTTTGATTCCTGATTCATAATAAGGTCAATGTAACGCTGACGATATCTCATATCAGTATTTGTAAGACCATGGAACTTTTCAGGAAGAATCTGCAAGCTCTTTGAAAGGAGTGTCACAGCAGTTGCGTGGATTGAAATTTCACCTGTTTTTGTTCTGAAAACTTCACCCTCGATACCGATAATATCACCGATATCAAGTTTCTTAAATCCTTTATATTCTTCTTCACCGATGCTGTCACGAGCAACATAAGACTGAATATTACCCTTTAAATCCTGAATGTTACAGAATGATGCTTTACCCATAACACGCTTTGACATCATACGACCTGCAACACGTACAACTTTGCCCTCAAGCTCGTCAAAGTTATCTTTAACATCAGCACTATGGTGCGTCTGGTCATACTTAGTTATTACAAATGGGTCCTTGCCCTCTTCCTGTAATGCCTTGAGTTTTTCCTGACGGATTCTCTGCTGTTCGCCTAAATCAAGTTCAGGCTGATTCTGCTTAATATTATCTGCCATTTTATTCACCTTATCTTGTGATTTCTACAATCTTGAATTCAAGAGTACCATTTGGTACTTCAACAGTAACTTTTTCACCCTTCTTGTGGCCGATGAGAGCCTTACCAACTGGTGATTCGTCTGAAATCTTACCAACAGCAGGGTCAGCCTGAGCAAAACCTACGATTGTGTAAGTATATGTCTTTTTCTTTTTATCTGTAAGCTTAACTGTTGAACCGATATGAACATTTTCATTGCCAAGAGCGTCAACGTCAAGAACCTTTGCAGTTTTAAGAATATGTTCGATTTCACTGATACGTGCTTCGAGTTTAGCCTGGTCATTCATAGCTTCATCATATTCACTGTTTTCTGACAAGTCACCAAAGCTCTTTGCAAGTTTGATTTTTTCAGCAGCTTCTTTTCTTCCTTCAACCTTTAATTGGTCGAGCTCAGCCTCAAGTTCTTTAAGACCTTCTAATGTAAGTAATGTTTCTGCCATTTTTAAAACTCCTTTTATAGGGATTTTGGGCACAACGAAACAAGCAGTCCGCACTGCCCCAATTAACCTATATTATATTAAATAAAGTTCTCTATGTCAAGTGAAATGAATGTCATTCACATTCTTTTTTTCGTTATTTACAAGTAATGTGTTAAAAATACACTCACTTAGAGAAAAGACACCACATAATTCATACAAAGCAGAGAAGAAATCATACTTTGAAATGTCACCTGGCAACAAATTTTCATACATACTCGGTACAACAAAATCGTCACCTGATGAAATGTTTATGACGTCTCTGTTTTGCCTTACCGTCATTATGTTTTCATCAGCATTAATTTTAACAACGCTATCTACAAACTCTCCTGCAAACACTGGACACAAGCCTGTATTATCTGTAATTTTTTCACAGACATCATAATACTTTTCTTTTGCATTTGTAGTTATTGTCATCGATGATGAATACTTTGTCAGCGCTTGAACAAAATCAACATACTTCCCTTCAGTATCAAGAATCGAGATGGTTGAGAGATTCTTTTTATCTATATTTTTTTCAAGAACATATAGAAAGGTGTTTTTCATCATTTTATCATACAGTTTATCGCTTTTATAAATACCAATATTCATATTTTGTGGAATTTCTGTTTCACAATTCACAACAAGCCTTGAGGCACATTTACCTACATTAAGAACAACCCTTTCCCAATCTACGCCTCTTTTCCCTGTGCAAACATTAAGAAGATAAAAAGGTGCACCTTTAAAAACCGGAATTGTTGATAAAGTGTATTCGTCCTTTAAAAATCTACCAAACATTTTCTCAAAGAATGTTTGATTTCTAAAATTCAATTCAAGTACACAGAACATAAAAAAATCCCTCCGCACTATTCTATGCAAAGGGATTTGTCATTATTTAATTACCAAAAAGGTTCATTGCTTTTTTATACTGTGTATCTTCATCCAAGCTGAGCATCTCAAGTCTTGAATACTGTTCAGCAGTAAGAGGAACAACATAATCAGGTTCAACACCTGTACCATTAAAGCTATCACTCTTATATGGAAGAATTTTTGCAACTGTCAAGGCAACAGCACTACCATCACTTAATTCAAAAATTTTCTGCATTGTTCCATTACCTGCAGTTTTATCACCTACAAGCTGTGCAATACCAAAATCACGCAAGTCACAAGCAAAAAGTTCTGCTGCTCCTGATGTTTTATTATTCACAAGAACAACTACTGCAAAGCCTGTACTATCAGAATCTGATGTAAATGTTTCAATCACATTACCATCTTTATCAATCGCTGTTGCAATTGCATTAGTGCCTTCAGTTGCAACGGGAACAATCATATCAATACAATCTACAGCATCAGAAACAAGACCTGTATCATTATTTCGCACATCAAAGATTAAAGATGTAATATCATGTTTGGTCATATAATCAAATGCATCCTGTAATTGCTGTGCTGTTGTACTATAGAACGCTGTAATCTTAATATAACCTACATTTCCGTTAATACTATAATAAACTGTCTGAGCTGAATAACCTCTTGCAATGGATACTGTTCTGGACTCACCCTCATGTGAATAAGTTACCTGAACATTAGTAAGTTTTTCACCTTCAAGACTTTGTAAAAGTTCATCATAGTTTACAGCATTCACCTTAACAGAATCAACTGCTGTAATAACATCACCTTTTTGAATACCCTGAAGTTGTGCAGGAGAACCTTCTGAAACTTCGGAAACATAAATGTTGTTATTTTCACTGTCATATACAGCAATAACACCTATGCCGCCTTTATTGCCCTTTTCTTCCTCTTTATAATCAACATATTCATTTGGTGTCATATAATAACTGTAACGGTCACCGATTCCATCTACATAACCGTCAGAAATCATTGTTTTAAGGAGATTTTCATTCATCTCGCCAAAATAGTTTTCACGTGCCAATTCATCAATTTCTGAAATGGTAGAGTGAATTCCTGAACGTGCAGAAACATCTTTAATAATGCCGTTATAAATACCCATTGCAACCATCATCGTAATTGTGATAGCCAATGCAACTGCAATAAAAATACAGGAAATGGCAAGACCTAATGGAATTTTTTTATTCAAAGGACATCATCCTTTACATCATTTTAAATTCTTATACAAGTGGTGATGGAAGGTAAATTTCAGGATTGATTCTGTTACCGTTAAGACGCATTTCAAAGTGGAGATGCGAACCAGCAACAGGATTGGATTCAGTTGGACGTGGCCAACAGTTACCTGTATTACCAACAAGTCCGATTACCTGTCCCTGCTTAACCTTATCACCAACACTTACATATCGCGCATCAAGATGAGCACCCAACGAACTTAAACCGTTACCATGGTCAATATTTATGTAATGACCATTTGAAGATGCAATATATGATGACTTTGTAACAACACCATCTGCAACAGCGTAAAACTTTGCGCCCTTTGTAGTGTAATATGTTTTACCATTAATTACTCTATTTGCAGGACCACAAAGGTCAACTGAGGCAGTACCTCTTGATGAATGCTGAGAGTATGTTGCTGAATAATAAACAGAAGGTTCCTGAATTGGAGAAATCAAGCCTTTTTTAGAAACACGGAAATTATGGTTTATTTCACCATTGACAACAGTACCGTCACCCTTTGAGCCCTCGTTGTTAATTTCTTTATCCAACTGTGCTGCAAATTCTGCTTTTTCTCTTTCAGCTTGTTCCAACAACTTCTGATATTCCGCACTGTTCTGATCCAATTTGCCAATTATCGCATTTTGTTTTTTCATATTGGCATCGTTCTTTGCTTGTTCAGCCTTAACCTTGTCCATTTTAACATCAAGAACTGCTTTTTCCGCCTGTTCTTCAGCACGGTCAGCCTCAACACTCTTTTTCTTTTCTTCAATTTCTGTGCGTTTTAAATCAAGCTCTTCAAGCATACGGTTAAGGTCAGCAATTTGGTTTTCCAGGTCTTTGATGACATTTGTGTCATGCTTTGCAACCTGACGAAGGAATTCTGTTCTTGAAAGGAAATCTGAAAAATCAGTTGCACTCAAAAATATTTCAAGTTCAGATGTTTCACCTGCCATATATGTAGCACGAAGACGCTTACGAAGAAGCTCTTGTGTATCAGCAATATCCTGTTTCTGCTGTTCCATCTGTGCAGTAACATCGTCTATCTCTTTTTCAAGCTCTTTAATTCGTTTTTCGAACTCCTTGATTTTTTCAGTCAACTCACTGATTTTCATCTGAATTGGAGCCATTTCCTTTTCAATAAGAGCTATTTTCTGGTCAATCACACGGCTCTGTTCCTGCAATTTTTTAAGTGTCGCTTTTGCACTGGCTTTATCTTTATAGCTGTCTGCTATCTCTTGCTCAAGCTTTTCAATTTCAGCATCAAAATCAGCAAGCGTCTTTGCTGAAGCTGAAAATGGAATTGCAGTAAAAAGTAACACCAATGCTAAAAGAACAGAGAATATTTTAGTGCTATTTTTCACTTACAACACTCCCTTGCTCTTTGAGATATTTACCCATAGAAAAGAGACTTCCTACTGAACCTGTAAACATACCGATTCCTGCGAACAATAACAAGATATATCCTGCATATGGAAGGAAACTTACAGGCTTGAACAAATTAAGCATATCTTCGAAAATATATGATACACCGTAATAAAGTCCAGCAAGAACACCGAATGAAACAAAACTTGAAATTATACCAATTACAATACCTTCAATCATAAATGGCCAGCGGATAAACCAGTTAGTAGCACCAACCGCCTTCATAATACTGATTTCAAGTCGTCTTGAGAACATTGTGATTCGAATTGTATTTGCAATAATAAACAATGAAACGATAAAGAGAAGAAGCACCATTCCGGCAATTACTATTGTAACTGCGTAACGGATATCAATAAGTTTATCAGCAACATCGCTATTTTCTCGCACAGATTCAACATTTGGGAGTTCTTTCAAGCCATGGACAGTCTGTCTGAAGAAATTCATATCAAACACTGAAACTTTATATGCATCAGGCATAGGATTTTCCATACCCTCAAGAAGTGCTGAATCTTTACCAAGTTCTTTCTTACTCTTTTCAAAAGCTTCTTCTTTTGATACAAATACACAGTCCTGAATATTACCTAACCCATATATATCCTGATTCATTTGTTCAATCTGTTCGTCAGTTGTTCCATCTTCGATATAAACCATGATAACATTCTGACTTTCAATCTTATCAAGCAATGCATTGATATTGAAGAAAAGCATTGCACCAAGACCAATAATTACAAGACAAGCCATCAAAACAGTAATTGACGCCAATGACATAAGACGGTTTACCCAAACGTTACGAAAGCCTTCTTTTGTTAAATAACCTAAACTTGAACCTTTCATTCAGCGTCACCTCCGTCCAATTTTGCTTCAATTTCTGCAATTATATCTTCAGGAGAAACTTCAGTATCCTCAACACCATAAGATTTCATGAAATCTTCAAGTTCCTTATCGCTATTTGGTTGATGATAGAATGCTGAAGATGTTTTATTCTCGTCGTCAAGTTCAAGAAGCGAACTGATAACCTCTTCACGCATCTGGTCAACTGTATCCTGAAGTTCTTGCTCAACTGCTTCTTTAAGTTCAGCCTGTGTTTCGTATACAGGTTCTTCCTTCACTGTAGTTACTTCCTCAACAGCATGCGGTCTTGCACCTGTATCAGATATAACCTGCCCCTGATTAATTGTAATAACACGGTGGTTAAAACGACGAACAAGTTCGTGTTCGTGAGTAACCATAACAACAGTTGTTCCGTTAGCGTTAATATGATTCAAAAGGTCAACAATTTCGTATGACATTTCAGGGTCAATATTACCTGTTGGTTCGTCAGCAATAATGATACCAGCGTTATTAACAAGCGCACGAGCAAGAGCAACTCTCTGCTGTTCACCACCTGAAAGCTGTGTTGGCAACTGTCTTGCCTTTGAAGTAAGTCCCACAAGACTTAATACGTATGGCACTCTCTTACGAATATCTTTTTCCTTAGCGCCAATAACGCGCATAGCAAATGCAACATTATCATAAACAGGCATATTAGGTATCAAGCGGAAATCCTGGAAAACAATGCCCATTGTTCGACGGAACTTTGGAATATCTCTTTTCTTGATTTTATTAAGGTTATAATTATTGATAATAACAGAGCCACTACTAGCAACCTGTTCACGCATAATTATTTTAAGAAATGTACTTTTACCTGCACCTGATGAACCAACAATAAAGACAAATTCTCCGTCTTCAATTGTAATAGAAACATCACGAAGGGCATTGGTACCGTTGTCATAAGTTTTTGAAACATTTTTGAATTCAATCACAAATATGCACCTATTCCTTTATATTTAATCTAAAAATTCACTTATTTTTTGGCACAATAACACAGAATAGTCATTGTTGGTTTACATTATACCACAAAATCTTGTGTTTGTAACGCTTTTTAAGAAAAGTTAACATTTATCGTCGTTTTGCACAAAAATATGTAGTGTTTTATTGCATTTTAGATAAACATTACATCGATTTTTGAACACTATGATTATAAACATTTTTATTCTTTACATTTTATTGATATATGGTATAATTCAGTTGATAAAAAATACATTTTTCAGTGAGATGATACTATGCCAAAACCAATTACTGCTATTATTGTCGGCGCGGGTCACAGAGCCTTAATTTATGCTGAATTAGCAATTACAAATCCTGAACTTTTGCAGATTGTCGGCGTTGCAGACCCTAATCCTGTAAGACGCGAAATGTGCATGAAAAAGTTTGGTTTTTCGGAAGATATGTGCTTTGAGACTGCACAGGAATTAGCCGAAAAAGGCAAACTTGCAGACACAATTATCAACGGCACAATGGACCACCAGCATCTTGAAACATCTATTCCCCTCTTGAATGCTGGTTATGATATGCTTTTGGAAAAGCCATTTGCACCTAACGAAGAAGATATGAGAGAAATAGTTGAGTGTGCACGAAAAAACAATTCAAAAGTTATGATTTGTCACGTGCTACGATACACACCTTTTTACTATGCAATTAAAGAACGACTTGTTAAGGGTGAAATTGGTGAAATAATGAATATCCAGACACTTGAGCATGTAAGTTATCATCACCTTTCAACATCTTACGTTCGTGGCAAATGGGCAAACAGCAAGGAATGTCACACATCAATGCTTCTTGCAAAATGTTGTCACGATATTGATATAATGATGTGGATGATGAGTGATACAAAGCCTACACAGATTTCAAGTTTTGGTGGTAAATACCAGTTCAAGCCTGAAAATGCACCTGAAAACGCAGGTGAAAAATGTCTTGTTGACTGTCCATTAGTTGAAGATTGCCGTTATTCTGCAAAGCGTCTTTATATTGACCAACCTGAGCGTTGGGCATTCTATATCTGGGACAAGCTTGAACATATTGAAAATCCAACTATTGAAGATAAAATCAATCTTCTTAAGGGTGACTCACCTTACGGAAAGTGCATATATAAATGTGATAACGATGTTGTTGACCATCAGTCTGTGCTTGTTAATTTTGCAAATGGTGCAACAGGTACACACAATATGGTTGGTGGCTCATCAATGTCACTTCGCAGAATACATATTGTAGGTACTCTTGGTGAAATTTATGGTAACTTTGAAGAAGCAAAATTCTATGTTTCAAAAATTCATCCAACTAAGACTGATGAAAAGATAGTTGAGGAAGTTGATTTAAGACTTACAGGTGATATGGTAGGTGCTTACGGTGGTCACGGTGGTGGCGACGAAAGACTTGCAGAAGACTTTGTGTCATTTGTACGTGGTGAAAACCCAAGTCTTGCTTGTACCTCAATTTTTGATTCAGTTGCAGGTCATTTATGTGTTTATCTTGCAGATAAGTCAAGAGAAAACGGTGGTATGCCACAGGATGTAATATTTTAATTGAATATTCAAAAAAGCAGAGCTGAAAAATCAGTTCTGCTTTTAATTTTAAAATTGGATTTGCATTTTTCGAATTAATGGTGTATAGTAGTTTCATTATTTTTCAAAAAGAGGGAAAAGTTATGCAAAAGGAAAATTTATCCCAGCGTACTGCCGAGACACTCAAAAAGATGATTGTTGAAGAGCACAAATATAAATACGGTGAAAAATTACCAAACGAAAACGAACTTTCACAGGAATTAGGAATAAGCCGTACAACACTTCGTGAGGCTATAAGAACACTTATTTCCATTGGTATTCTCGTTGTTAAACGTGGTAAGGGTACTTATGTTGCTGAAGAAATCGACCAGTACGCACAAGAAATAGATGTAAACGACTTTACAAAAAATCAGGTTACATTACGTGATTTGTATGAAGCTCGTTTGATTTTTGAACCTGAGGCTGCTGCCCTTGCATGTAAACGTGCTACTGATGAAGAAATTGATGAAATTCTCCGTCTTGGAGAAATTTGTCAGGCTGAACTCAAGAATGACCCACGAGGGGCTAAGAGAATTGAGTCAGAAAGCGCTTTTCACGGTGCAATACTGAAGGCGTCTCACAATGAATTTCTTGGACACTTCTTCCCTATTCTTTCAAATACGATTCGCAAGACAATCGAAATGAACTATAACCTTGAAACAATTGCAGAAGAAGCTTATAAGGACCATATTATGATTATGAATTTCCTTAAGAACAGGGATTCAATCGGTGTTAAGAGTGCTGTTACAATTCATCTTCACCACGCTGTTATTAACGAACAAATAAGTTTTGACTAAATTTTTGAAAAAAGGTATTGACAAAACAAAATTATCATATATAATATGTTGTATGACAACGCAAACAAGATGTCAAACAACTCAAAATATTTATTTTATAGGAGATTAAAACTATGGCACAGAGAATGTTTTATCAAGAAGATTGTAATTTAGGATTATTAGATGGCAAGACTATCGCAGTTATCGGTTACGGTAGCCAGGGTCATGCTCACGCTCTTAA
>JAZOWH010000173.1:0-1698 GCA_045659165.1 Candidatus Fimenecus sp.
GTCATATTCGTCCTGAATATTGCCAACGATTGATTCAAGCAAGTCCTCAAGAGTAACGATACCTGCTGTTCCACCATATTCGTCAACAACCACTGCCATCTGAACTCGTTTTTCTGTCATTTCCGTAAAGAGTTCACCACAACGTTTTGTTTCAGGAACATAGTATGCAGGTCGCATCATATCTCTGACAGTTTTTGTCTTTGGAAGATTTGTACCCACATATTTAAGAAAGTCCTTGATATATACGATACCAATAATATCATCAGGGTCTTCTTCATATACAGGAATTCTTGAAAAGCCGTTTTCAATTGAAAGTTCAACTGCTTCGCTTAATGGCTCATCAGCATCAATACACACCATATCGGTACGATGAGTCATAATATCTGCAACATCAATATCGTCAAACTCAAAGATATTGTTAATCATTTCAATCTGAACATCTTCGATGACGCCTTTTTCACCACCCACATCAACCATCATACGGATTTCTTCTTCCGTAACAACTTCCTCGTCAGCATGTGGGTCAATGCCAAGGACTCTTAAAACGCCATTAGTTGAAAGTGCAAGGAATTTAACAAGTGGATTTGTTACCTTTGCAACAAAAACGAGAATTGGCGCTGCCATAAATGCCATTTTTTCAGGCTTACTCATAGCAATTTTCTTTGGTACAAGTTCACCCAGAACAAGTGAGAAATATGACATAATCAAAGTGATTACAACAGTTGAAAAACCGCTGATGACACCCATCGAAACCACATCTGAAATTGCAGTTTTTGAAAGTGCATCACCTAACATTCCTGCAAAAGACTGTGCAGCAGTAGCAGAAGTCAAGAAGCCTGCCAAAGTAACACCGACTTGAATTGTTGAAAGGAATGAACTTGTGTTTTCTGTAAGTTTTTTAATCTGTTTTGCTTTTTTGTTCCCCTGCTCTGCCATTTTGTCAATTTTATTGTCATTGAGGGTAACAATCGCCATTTCTGACATTGCAAAAAACGCATTGACCAATATCAATGCAAAAAGGATTACTATCTGAACAATAATACTCCCGGGGTCTGTGCCCATGTGACATAACCGTCCTTATAAAAAAATGATTTGATATTCATAGAATATCAGTATGTATTGTATACCAAAATATACATTCCGTCAAGTATGGAAGAATTTGGTTGATTTGCTATATGTAGTCTGAATATCCAAATACCATATAAATTGGCTAAAAATTTATGATAGTTCATGATTTTTTTAGGGCTAAATCTATTTACTTTTTACGACAAAAGTGTTATCATTTATAATGTATGAATGGGCATATATTAATGTATTATGCTTTTGTACTTATTCAATATTTAATTCCATTAAGGAGGAAATAAAAATGGCAGAAAATAAAACACCCATAGTTAGACAAAAGAAAACTATGGACGGTAATACTGCTGCTGCTCACGTATCTTATGCGTTTACAGAAGTAGCTGGTATTTACCCAATCACTCCATCTTCACCTATGGCTGACTACGTTGACCAGTGGTCTGCACAGGGTAGAAAGAACATTTTCGGCACACAGGTTAGAGTTGCTGAAATGCAGTCAGAAGCAGGTGCAGCAGGTACTGTTCACGGTTCTCTTGCAGCAGGTGCTCTCACAACAACTTATACAGCTTCTCAGGGTCTTCTTCTTATGATCCCTAACATGTACAAGATTGCTGGTGAACT
>JAZOWH010000174.1:0-1989 GCA_045659165.1 Candidatus Fimenecus sp.
GACCTTGGCGCTGTTGCACACTTAGCTGCAATCAAAGGCAAAGTTCCTTTCCTTCATTTCTTCGATGGTTTCAGAACTTCACACGAAATCGACAAAATTGAAGTTTGGGATTATGAAGATTTAAAAGAAATGGTAGATATGGACGCAGTTAAAGAGTTCAGAAACAATGCACTCAATCCTGAACGTCCTGTACTCCGCGGTTCTGCTCAGAACCCTGATATCTTCTTCCAGAACAGAGAAGCATGTAATGAATATTACAATAATGTTCCTGCTGTTGTTGAAGAATATATGAACAAAGTTAACGCTAAAATTGGTACAAACTATGGCTTGGTTAACTACTATGGTGCACCTGATGCTGAAAAGGTTATCGTAGCAATGGGTTCAGTTTGTGAAACTATTGAAGAAACAATTGATTACTTAACAGCAAAAGGTGAAAAAGTTGGTCTTATCAAGATTCGTCTTTACAGACCTTTCCCTGTTGAAGCATTCTTAAAAGCAGTTCCTGCTACATGTAAGAAAATTGCAGTGCTTGACAGAACAAAAGAACCTGGTTCAATCGGCGAACCTTTGTACCTTGATGTTTGCGCTTGCTATGCAGGTAATAACAATGCACCTGTAATCGTTGGTGGTAGATACGGTCTTGGTTCAAAAGACACAATTCCTGCTGATATCATCGCAACATACAAAAACTTAGATGCTAAAGCACCAGTTAAAGGATTTACACTTTCAATCACAGACGACGTAACAAACCTTTCACTTCCAAGAGTAGAAAACCCTGTTACATCTGCTGAAGGAAACTCAGCTTGTAAGTTCTGGGGTCTTGGCTCAGACGGTACTGTTGGTGCTAACAAAGATTCAATCAAAATCATTGGCGACCATACAGACCTCTTTGCTCAGGCATATTTTGCATATGACTCTAAAAAATCAGGCGGTATTACAGTATCTCACTTGAGATTTGGTAAGAAACCTATCAAATCAACATATCTCATCAACAAAGCTAATTTTGTTGCTTGTCACAATCCATCATATGTTGACAAATATGATATGGTAGAAGATTTAGTACCGGGTGGTACATTCTTACTCAACTGTGCTTGGGATGTTAATGAACTTTCAGCTAACCTTCCTGGCAAAATGAAGAAATACATTGCTGAAAACGATATCAACCTTTACACTATCGATGCTATCGGTATTGCTAAAGAAATCGGTCTCGGCAACAAAACTTCAATCGTTCTTCAGTCTGCATTCTTCAAACTTGCAAACGTTATTCCGTTTGAAGAAGCAATTGAATATATGAAAGCTGCTGTTGTTAAAAAGTTCAGCAAAAAAGGTGAAAAGATTGTTAACATGAACCACGAAGCTATTACAAAGGGTTCAGAAAACATTAACAAGATTGAAATCCCTGCTGACTGGAAAACCGCTGCAGAAGATAAAAAGGCAGAAAAAGACGTTCCTGCATACGTTAAGAACATCTTAGACCCATGTAACGCTCAGGCTGGTGATAAACTCCCTGTTTCAACATTTATGAACATGGTTGATGGTCACTTAGAACAGGGTATGGCTGCTTACGAAAAACGCGGTATCGCTGTTGATGTTCCTGAATGGGATGTAACAAAATGTATTCAGTGTAACAAGTGTGCTCTTGTTTGTCCTCATGCGGCAATTAGACCGGTTGTTCTTAATGAAGAAGAAGTAAAAGCAGCTCCTGCTTCACTTACACATAAGAAGATGATTGGTAAAGGTATGGAAAGCTATGAGTTTGGTATTATCGTATCAACTCTCGACTGCTCAGGTTGTGGAAACTGTGCTAAAGTTTGCCCTGCAAAAGAATCTGCACTTACAATGAAACCGATCGATACACAGATGGAAAAACAGGCTGCATTTGACTTTGGTGTTAAAGTTTCAGTTAAACCTGAACTCTTAACAGCACCACTTAATGTTAAAAACTCACAGTTCCGTCAGCCACTCTTAGAGTTCTCAGGGGCTTGTGCA
>JAZOWH010000175.1:0-3502 GCA_045659165.1 Candidatus Fimenecus sp.
GTATGGAATCACAGCTTGATATGGTTGAAAGTGGTGAAACTGACTATATCAAGATGCTTCACGAATTCTATGATGACTTTATTGCAACTGTTGATAAGGCAAAGGCAGAAATGCAGGGTCAGAAGATTAAGCTTAAAGAAGACGAAACAGATATTAAATGTGACAAGTGTGGCAGAAATATGGTTGTTAAATCAGGCCGTTTTGGCAAATTCCTTGCTTGTCCTGGATATCCTGAATGTAAAAACACAATGCCTTTAGTTGTTGAAACAAAGGCGACTTGCCCTGTTTGTGGTGGCAAGGTTATCGAAAAGAAATCAAAGCGTGGTTTTGCTTTCTATGGTTGTGGAAATTATCCTGAATGTAACTTTATGACATGGGATAAACCAACTGACGACCTTTGTCCACAGTGTGGTAAGTCACTTTTCAAGAGAAAAGGTGGCATAATTGCTTGTCTCAATGAGAATTGTGGATTTGAGAAAAAAGCAGAGAGAAAGAGAAAGGCTAAGGAAGAATGAGAGTAGCTGTTATTGGTGGTGGCCTTGCAGGTGTTGAATGTGCAAGTGCTTTGTCACGAAATGGGATAACGGTTGACCTTTTTGAAATGAAGCCTTTAAAGAAATCTCCTGCACATAAGCTTGACACTCTTGCAGAGCTTGTCTGCTCGAATTCTTTAAAAGCAGAAAGACTTAACTCTGCGGCAGGACTTTTAAAACACGAAATGGCATATTTAGGCTCAATTTGTGTGGAAACTGCTTATGAGTGTAAGGTTGAAGCAGGTGGTGCACTTGCAGTTGACCGTTATGAATTTTCAAGAATTATTACAGAAAAAATCAAGAATGATGAAAATATAAATGTTATAGAAAAAGAAGTTGCTGATATCCCTGAGGGGTATGATGGCGTTGTTATCTGTGCGGGTCCTTTGGCGAGTGACAGTCTTGCTGAAAATATCCGTAAAATGTGTGGCAACGGACTTTCTTTCTATGATGCAGCAGCACCTATTATCAGTGCTGAAAGTATTGATATGAGTTGTGCTTTTGCTCAGTCACGATATGACCGTGGCGGTGAGGCTGACTATATCAACTGCCCTATGAATAAAGAGGAATATGAGGCTTTTTATGATGCAATTATCAATGCAGAAAGTGCCGAAGTTCACTCTTTTGATAAACGAAAAGATGTTTACGAGGGCTGTATGCCTATTGAGGTGTTGGCTTCTCGTGGTAAAGATACTATGAGATATGGTCCACTTAAACCTGTTGGTCTTACAGACCCAAGAACAGGTCACAGACCATGGGCAAATCTTCAACTTCGTAAGGAAAACAAAGATGGTACAATGTACAATCTTGTGGGATTCCAGACAAACCTTAAATTCGGTGAACAGAAACGAGTTTTCAGTATGTTCCCTGCACTTAAAAATGCCGAATTTGTCCGTTACGGTGTAATGCACAGAAACACATTTATCGATTCACCAAGACTTCTCAATGGTGATTTCAGTTTAAGAAATAATCCGTTACTTTTCTTTGGTGGACAGATTACAGGTGTTGAAGGTTATATGGAATCTGCTGCAAGTGGTCTTATGGCAGGACTTAACCTTGCTCGTCGACTTCGTGGTGAAGAAACAGTTGTTCTTCCAAAGGATACAATGATTGGTGCATTGAGCAGATATATTAGTGATGAATCTGTTAAGAATTTCCAGCCGATGGGTGCTAATTTTGGTGTTTTACCACCATTGGAAGAAAAAATTCGTGATAAGCAAGAGAGATATATGCAATTAGCTCAAAGAGGTATGAACTCTCTTAAAGAATTTGCAAAAAACAATAATTTAGGTGACGAAAATGACTGATTTTGAAAAGAAAATCGGATATGAATTTAAAGATAAGGGTTTGCTTAAAAGAGCATTGACTCATTCTTCTTATGCCAACGAAAAAGGTACAGGTCTTGATAATGAACGCCTTGAATTTTTAGGTGACTCTGTGTTGGGATTTATTACTGCTGAATACCTTTTTGAGCATTACAAGAATAAACAAGAGGGTGAACTCACTAAAAAACGTGCTTATGCAGTTTGTGAGAAAACACTTTTTGAATATGCCGAGAAAATTCAGTTGGGCAATATGATTCTTCTTGGAAAAGGTGAAGAGCATACAGGTGGACGACACAGACCATCAGTTGTTTCTGACGCTTTTGAAGCATTGATTGCTGCTATTTATCTTGATGGTGGAATTGAAGAAGCAAAGAAATTTGTTCTTCCATTTATTGAGATTTCTACAGAAGAATTGCCTGTTTTCAAGGATTATAAAAGCACATTACAAGAGGTTTTACAGCAGAATCCTAGCGAAAAATTCGAGTATGTTGTTGTTGGTGAAAGTGGACCTGACCATGATAAGGAATTTGTTGTTGAAATTCATATGAACAGCAATGTAATTGGCAGTGGTAAGGGAAGAAGTAAGAAAAAGGCTGAACAGGAAGCAGCAAAATCTGCTTTGGAGTTAATGGGATTATGAGCCATTCGAACATAAGCATTTTTGTACCACACAAGGGTTGCCCAAATGATTGCAGTTTTTGTAATCAAAGGGTTATAAGTGGCCAGACTGTATCTGCCACACCAAGGGATGTAGAAAATGCAGTAAACACAGCAATTGAATATAATGTTAATCCGAAAAATACTGAAATTGCATTTTTCGGTGGTAGTTTTACGGCGATTGAAAGGGAATATATGTGTTCTCTTTTAACCGCCGCAAAGCATTTTTTAGATACCCATCATTTTAAGGGAATAAGGGTGTCAACAAGACCTGATTGCATCAATGAAGAGATACTTTCTGTCCTTAAAAACTATGGTGTAACAGCCATTGAACTTGGTGCACAAAGCATGGATGATGAGGTGCTTTCGGCAAATCGCAGAGGTCATTCAGCAGAAGATGTAAGACGAGCATCTGTGCTTATAAAAAGCTATGGCTTTGAGCTTGGGCTTCAGATGATGACAGGTCTTTTTAAAAGTGATTTCCAAAAAGACTTATACACAGCAAAAGAGATTATAAAATTAAAGCCTGATACTGTGAGAATTTATCCGACAGTTGTGCTTAAAAATACTCATCTGGCACATTTGCAGGAAAAAGGTGAATACATAGCACCAACTGCAGAAGAATCAGCACCTTTCTGTGCAGAGCTTTTGCAGATGTTTGAAAAAAGTGGTATAAAGGTTATAAAATTAGGTCTTCACAGCAGTGAAGCTGTGGAAAGCGATATGGTTGGTGGTGCTTATCATCCTGCGTTCCGTGAACTGTGTGAAGGGTATATATATATCCAGAAAATCCTTGAGAAATTAGAAGGAAAAGATAAAAATTCTGCCTATACGATTTTTGTCAGTAAAAAAGCCTTATCTAAGGCAAAAGGACAGCAGAAAAGAAACGAAAAAGCATTGAAAAATCAAGGATTTCATTGTATAATAAAGGGTAAAGAAAATTTAGAAGAATTTGAAGTTAAGGTTGTAGAAAATAAATGATTTTAA
>JAZOWH010000176.1:0-4235 GCA_045659165.1 Candidatus Fimenecus sp.
CGCTCTTTGAAGATTTTGGTAACGGTATTGTTGATGACGCTAAACTTGTTGAAGGCATCGACCTTATCAAGAATGCAAGAGAAATGGCAACAAAACAGCCAAAAGCTCTTGACAAGAAATCATATAAATCAATTAAAGACAAAGCTGCTAAAAAGGCTGCTAAGAATGCTTATAAAGACGATTTCAACTTTAATGAAGAAATTGAAATCTCAAAATTTGTTTGTGAAGAACTTGATAAGTTCTCAACAGATGTATTCAAATATCAGTATAATGTTCAGAAGGGCATCTATGATGCAGGTCTTGCAGGCCTTAAACTCATGAACATTGATGATATTAAATCAGAGCTTGAAGCTGCAAAAGCAATGCCAAAAACAACTAAAGAAGAAAAAGAACTTCGCAAGTTCGCTATTGAAGTTGCAAGAGGTAAGAAATCTTCTTATAAAGCACTTAACAAGTACTTTGCAAATGAAGAACTTATTAAACCTGACTTTGCAGAACTTGAAAAAATCTTTGAAATTGAAGATTCTTGTGATGATAAGCTTAAGGAACTTTACCTTGCTCTCAGAGATGCTAAAAAGGAAAAAGATTCTGCAAAAGTTAAATCTATTAAAGCAGATATCAAGGCTTATGAAAGAAAGAAAGCAGATGCTCATAAAGCTTCTAAGGCTGAAATGGACAAACACGCATACTTTGCACGTGCTGCTAAACCTTTCCTTGACGCTGAAAAGCTTGTAAAACAAGAAGAAAACTACAAGCATTTTGATGATATTGCTGAAATGTATGATGATTCAAAAGTTCGTCTTGAAAAGAAGATGGCAGAAGACGAAGCAAAAGCTCTTAAAGAAAAAGAAGAAGCTGCTGCTTATGCTGCTCAGTTAAAGGCTGACAAAGCTGCTAAAAAAGCTGCTAAGAAAAACAAATAAGTTTTAAATAAGAATTGAACCAACACTTATTGTGTTGGTTCTTTTTTATATTATTTATAGATTTTAAATCAACGCTCTAAAAAAATTAAATACTTAAATAAAAAAATCTCCATACTTTCTACAGTACGGAGATTTTAACTTTTAATTATTAATCAAGGAAGTCACGAAGCTTTTTGCTTCTGCTTGGGTGACGGAGTTTTCTTAAAGCCTTTGCTTCAATCTGACGGATACGCTCACGAGTAACGTTGAATTCCTTACCAACTTCTTCAAGTGTTCTTGGATGTCCATCTTCAAGACCAAAACGAAGTGAAAGAACTTTCTCTTCACGAGGAGTAAGAGTTTTAAGAACTTCTGAAAGCTGTTCCTTAAGAAGTGAGATTGAAGCAGCATCTGCTGGTGAAAGTGCTTCATCATCAGGAATGAAATCACCTAAATGGCTATCTTCCTCTTCACCGATTGGTGTTTCAAGTGAAACAGGTTCCTGTGCAAGACGAAGAATTTCACGAACCTTATCAGGACTCATATTAAGTTCTTCTGCAATTTCTTCTGCTGATGGGTCATGACCATTTTTATGAAGAAGCTGACTGCTTGTCTTTTTAACCTTATTAATTGTTTCAACCATATGAACAGGAATACGAATTGTTCTTGCCTGGTCAGCAATAGCACGTGTAATCGCCTGTCTAATCCACCATGTTGCATAAGTAGAGAATTTGAAGCCTTTTGTGTAATCGAACTTTTCAGCTGCCTTCAAAAGACCGAGGTTACCTTCCTGAATAAGGTCAAGGAACTGCATTCCACGACCAACATAACGCTTTGCAATACTAACAACAAGACGAAGGTTAGCTTCTTCAAGTCTTCTTTTTGCTTTTTCATCATTCTCTGAAATACGAATTGCAAGTTCAATTTCTTCTTCAGATGTAAGAAGTGGAACACGACCAATTTCCTTAAGGTAAACTCTAACAGGGTCATCAATTACAAGTGATTTACTATCACCTAATCCGCCATCGTCAGTTTTTGCCATATCAGATTCATCTGTAATAGCATCTCTTGCCATCTCGCCAAGGTCATCGATAAGTTCAATGTTATTTGTTTCAATCATTTCATAGAGTTTATCGAGTTCATCCATATCAATGTCAAGCTCGATAATAGCATTGTCGATTTCCTGAGTAGTAAGCTTACCAACTGATTTACCCTTTTCAACCAATGCCTTTAAAGCTAATTTCTTGTCCATACTTTCCATACTTTTTCTCCTTCTTATTATAAACTATTCTTTAAAAAACCTTAAAAAATCTTCATCACTGATGTCGCCCACATCCTTAAGTGCTTTTTTGTTCTTTTCACTCAGGATAACATTTATACAATCCTCACACTCTGCAAAAGTATTTTTCAGAGTATGGGAAATTGTTTGAATTTTTGCCACAGCACTGATTTCTTGCTCAGTAAGTTCACCATACAGGAATGAAATCTCTGCCGACTTACCTTGACGAATTCTGTCAGTTACAGACTTGAATATTCTGCGATTAAAATCAGTAATATAATCATCTGAAGACAGTTTTTCATCAACACCCGATAAAAACTCAGGGTTTGCCATAACGAGTGCTATGAGCATTTCTTCGGCTTTTGATGCACGATAAAACATTTTGCGCTGTGGATTAAGTTTATCAAGAATATCGTCTTTTTTCTGAATTTCAGTAAACTCTCGTTTTTGGGCAGTTACATGATTTCTTTTTGCCTGACGCTTTGCTTCAGAAATAATTACATCCTTTGAAACTGAAAGTTCATCAGCAATTCTTGATGCATAAATTTCAAGTTCAATTGCACCAACAGTTGAGAGTACTTTAATTGCCGCCTGAAGATACTGACGCTTACCGTCGTCACTTGCAACATCATATTTATTATGTTCACGCAAAAGCGCAAATTCCACTTCGTTTGCTGCACCTGTTATTATGGCTTTCATTTTTTCAACACCATAATTCTTGATGATTTCATCCGGGTCCTTCCCACCACTTAAACGAAGAACTTTAATCTTTGCAGTTGTACTCTTAAATATAGTTAATGCTCTTGCAGCAGCCTTTTGCCCTGCTTCATCCGCATCATAGGAAATAAGAATCTCTGACGCATAACGCGAAAGCAACTGTGCCTGTTCACTTGTAAGTGCTGTACCAAGTCCTGCAACGGCATTTGTAAACCCTGCCTGATGAAGTGCGATAACATCCATATACCCTTCACAGAGAATAAGGCTATCCTTGCCACTTTTTTTAGCAAGATTCAGTGCGAAAACTCCCATACTCTTTTTATAAACTAATGTATCGGATGTATTAAGATACTTTGGTTTTGAATCATCCATAACACGACCACCAAAAGCAATAACATTACCTTTGACATCGATAATAGGAAATATTACACGATTACGGAAGTTATCATAGATGTTGTTAGGATTTTTCGTTGACCGTCTTGCAAGATTAGCAAATACAAGTTCTTCCTTTGTATATCCTTTTTCTAACATATAGTTAGTCAACGCATTAAAGGAATCAGGAGCAAAACCTAAACCAAATTTCTTGATTGTTTCGTCTGTAAGTCCCCTGTTTTTGAAATATCTGTAACCTACTGCACCATCAGGTGTGGTCAGACATTTGAAGAAAAATCTTGCTGCATCACGATTAGCTTCAAGCATACGAAGTCTGCGTTTATTCATTGTATTGTCATAGCTGTTTTCGTCAGGCATATTAAGACCAACACGGTCAGCTAAAAACCTTACTGCATCGAGATAATCAAGATTTTCAATATTCTTTATAAATGTTACAACATCACCACCATTACCACAACCAAAGCAATAATATGACTGTGTATCGGGATAAACGGTAAATGACGCTGTTTTTTCTCCATGGAATGGACAAAGTCCTTTACTTATTCTTCCTGCTCTTTTCAAGTTGACATAAGAAGAAATAGTGCTTTCGATATCAGCACGATTTCTCAATTCCATCAAAAAATCATCTGATAATGCCACTAATATTCCTCCTCAAGTCCTATATCCACCCAGGAATCAGGAATAAATATTTTTTTGTATACTGCGAGAAGATAACGGTCACTCATACCTGCTATATAGTCACAGGCTGCACGATGAACACTTTCTTCTTCAATAATATAATGATATGCTTTTCCAATTCTGTCAGGATTATTAAGGAAATAATCGTAAAGACGAATTATGATTTCCATTGCCTTTGTTTCTTCGCCCTTACAAACAGGATTAGTATATACATTATCAAACATAAATGCATGAAGTTCATCAAATGGCTGTTGAAAAGTCGGAGG